>NZ_JBEZZR010000003.1:197881-400463 GCF_040639325.1 Actinoplanes sp. NPDC023936
GTGGAGCGATCAGGGCCGGCCCGGTGTCGCCGTTCGCGGATCGTGGAGCGATCAGGGCCGGCCCGGTGTCGCCGTTCGCGGATCGTGGAGCGATCAGGGCCGGCCCGGTGTCGCCGTTCGCGGATCGTGGAGCGATCGGGGTCGGCTGGCTCCCAGCGCGGACAACGGACGCTCGGGAGCAGTGACACCGCTGGTCAATCAAGGAAGTCGTCTACCGGCGGAGTGTTTCCATCAGTAGTCAGCACGGCCTACGGCTGGGCGACGCCAGCCGTAGGCCGGAGCGGTTACCCGGACTTGATCACATGCCTGAACTACGGCCGGGCCACGCCAGCCGTAGACCAGAACGGCTACCCGAGCTTGATCACATGCCTCAACTACGGCCCGGCCACGCCAGCCGTAGACCAGAACGGCTACCCGAGCTTGATCACATGCCTGAGCTACGGCTGGGACGGAGCGTTCCAAGATCGGCGGGGCCGGAGGTGCCGCGTGAGATGCCAGCCGCAGGACGCCAGCGCGGGGTCGGCGGGGCACGCGGGGGCGCGGGCACGCGGGGGCGAGGCGGCCCGGGTGAGCTGGTCGTCAGTGCTGCCGACGAGCGCCGAGGCGACACCGACGCCGCCGCCCTGACGTCGTGGCTGCCCCACGCCGGGAACGAGCCTGGATCGCAACGACCGCCGGCAACGCTGGGAACGCCTCGAACCAAAGCCGCCTGACGAATCAGACCCGGTAAACGTTAGTGGTCAGCCCGCCAGGCAACACTGACACAGCAAAAGGCGAAGGCGGCCGAGGCTGCCTTCGCCTTTCTCACCTGCGACACGAGCGTGCGCCACGAGCGTGCGCCACGAGCGTGCGCCACGAGCGTGCGACGCGCTCCGGCGGCGGGCGACCGCCGTCGCTGCCGCGCCCGCCGATCAGCCCAGCAGGTCAGCAGGTCAGCGGGTCAGCGGGTCAGCCCAGCCGGCCGCCCGCCGGTCAGCCGAGCTGGACGTACACGTCGTCGATCTGGCCGTGGTACATGTCGCCGCCGGTCTGCAGGTTCGGCCCGCCGACCCGCAGCGGCATCGTGTTGTCCACGGCGAGGGTGGCCGGAACCGTCACCCGGTTGCCCGCCGCCCCGTCCACCGACACGCTCAGCGCGGTCCCGGCCCGCTCGCACACCACCCGGTGCCAGCTGCCGTCCGCGACCGGCCGCGCCGACGTGGCCGTGAACTTCTGCCCGGTGCCCTGTGCCACCATCACGCACTGCGCACGGCCGGCCTTGCCGCTGATCTGCATCTTCCACTGGCTCGCGGTGCCGGCGACGCCCTTCTGCATCACGTTGGCGTTGCCGCTCAGCTGGGCCTGCGTGACCCGCACGCTGGCCGCCCACTTGAAGTTGCGGGCGCCCGGGTCGAGGTCGGCGTCGTCGGCCGCCTCGAGCAGCGCCTTCGGGCAGGTGGTGGCGCCGGCCGCACAGGTGCCCGGGAACGAGGCGATCCGTCCCGCGCCAAGCGTGGTGAACGCGATGAGCCCGTTGTTGGCGCTGCGCACGGTGAGCGGGCCACCGCGTCCGGACAGGTCGGCGACCCGCCCGCCGGTGGCGCCGCCGTCGAAGTTGTATCGGGCCACCAGGCCCGCCGGCGGCACCTCGCCCGGCGCGGCGACGGCGGCCGGGGCGGCCAGAGCCGCGACGGATGCCGGCACGGCCAGCAGGGCCAGAATCGAGTAGTTGAGGATCCTCATGCACAAAAGATCGCGCATTCCGACTCGAATGCGGCAAAACACCCCAGCAAAGTCGACCATATGGGGGTCAGAGCACGGCGGCCTCCACCGCGTTCAGGCACACGCCGAGCAGCCGCAGCAGCGACCACTCCGCGTCCAGCCACGCGGCGGCGGTGAGCGGGGCCTCCCCCGGCGCCGGCAGGGTCCGGCCCATCCGGGCGGCGCCGGCCACGATCGACCGGGCGTAAGCGGCCAGCCCCTCGGCGTCCATCACCCGGTCGGCGCCGGCGAGGGCGTCCCGGACGGCGGCGGCGTGCTGGTCGACCCGGGCCAGCAGGGCAGGCGAGGCGAACGCGGCGGCCAGGCCGTCGACACCGATCCGGGCCATCATCTCGTCGAGGTAGACGCCGGCCGGGCGGGCGGCGACGGCGGCGAGCGGGGCGGCGGCGATCGGGGTGATAGCGAGGTTCTCGTTCGTCATGCGGGAGACACTAGGGCCCCGTGACCAGCAAAAACAGGTGGGTAACCGAACCGCACCCGGTGCGCACCGACAGTGCTAGAGAGGCAGCGCGTCCATCGCCTTGTAGATCCGTTTGTCCGAGATCGGGTACGCGGTGCCGAGCGTCTGCGCGAAGTAGTTGATCCTCAGCTCCTCGATCATCCAGCGGATCTCCCGCAGCCCCTCCTCGGCCGGGCCGCCCGGATGCGCCTCGGCCCGCAGCTCGCGGTACTCCGACTCGATCTCGTGGATCTGCGTGGTCAGCTGCCGGTCCCGGCCGAGCCCGCCGCCGAGCCGGTCCAGCCGGTAGACGATGCCCCGCAGGTAGCGCGGCAGGTGATGCAGCTGCCGCCACCCGGTGTCCGTCACGAACCCCGGATGCACCAGGCCCTTCAGCTGCTGCCGGATGTCGGCGAGCGCGGGCAGCAGGGCCGGGTCGCGCAGCGTGCGCACCCGCTGCTCCACGTCGTAGGCGGTGGCCAGGACCGCCTGCACCTGGGTCACCACGTTGGCGACCGCGTCGACCAGGTCCTGGCGGACGTGGTCACGCAACGACGCGAACTCGACCGACGACCAGACCGGGCCGCCGTTGTCGGCGACCAGGCGGTCGACGGCGGCGCCCGCGCAGTCGTCGAGCAGGTCAGCGATCGACCGGTACGGATTGGCGCGGGACAGTTCCAGCTTGGCCTTGTTGTCGAGCCGGCCGCCCAGATATTTCGCGGCCGGCGGCAGCGTCAGCAGCAGCAGGCGGCGGGTGCCGGCGACCATCGCGACGCGCTGTTCCGGCTCGGTCTCGAAGACCTTCACGGCGACCGAGGTGCCCTCGTCGACGAGCGCCGGCCAGACGTTGACCTCGTACCCGCCCCGGACCTGCGCGACCTTGCGGGGCAGCGCGCCGAAGTCGTTCGTGGTGATGCCGCGGCGTTCCAGGTTGCCGGCCGCCCGGGAGATGGTGGCCTGGACCTTGGGGGCCAGCTGGCGGCGCAGCACGTCGAGCTCACGGCCCTCGGCGACCACCTCGCCGGCCTCGTTCACCACCCGGAAGTTCATCCGCAGGTGCTCGGGCACCTGGTCGGGGCGCCACGCGTCGGCGGGCACCACTGTCCCGCTGAGCCGGCGCAGCTCGGCGCCGATCGCGTCGGGCAGCGGGCCGCGCCGGGCCGGCACCCGGTCGAGGACCGCTTCCGCCCAGTCCGGCACCGGGACGAACGACGTGCGCAGCTGCTTGGGCAGCGCCCGGATCAGCGCGATCACGACGTCCTTGCGGAAGCCCGGCACCGACCAGCCGAAGTCCTCCGCGTCGATCTTGTTGATCAGGTCGAGCGGCACCTTCACCGTGACGCCGTCGGCGTGCGAGTCGGGATTGAACTCGTAGAAGAGCGGGAGTTTCACCCCGCCGGCCAGCCAGGCGTCCGGGAACGCGTTCGGGTCGACGGTGTCCCGGCCCGCGTTGACGACGTCCTCGCGGGTGAAGGTCAGCAGATCGGGGTTGTCCCGCCGGGCCTTCTTCCACCAGCCGTCGAAATGCCGCGACGAGACCACCTCGGCCGGAATGCGCGCGTCGTACAGCGCGTACACCGTCTCGTCGTCGACCGCGATGTCGCGCCGCCGGGCGCGATTCTCGATCTCGGTGATCTGTTTCAGCAGCCGGTTGTTCTCGGCGTAGAACTTGTGGTGGGTCTCCCAGTCACCCTCGACGAGGGCGTGCCTGATGAAAAGCTCCCGGGAGACGACCGGATCCACTTTTCCGTAACCGACGCGGCGGCGCGGCACGATCGGCAGCCCGTAAAGGGTCACCTTCTCGAACGCCATCACCGCGCCCATCTTCCGGTCCCAGTGCGGTTCCGAATAGGTGCGCTTGACCAGGTGCGGCGCGAGTTTCTCGGCCCATTCCGGCTCGATCCGCGCGTTCACCCGGCCCCAGAGCCGACTGGTCTCGACGAGTTCCGCGGACATCACCCAGCGCGGCTGCCGCTTGAACAGGGCCGATCCGGGGAAGATGGCGAACTTGGCGCCGCGGGCGCCCAGGTACTCCCGTTTCTCCGGGTCCTTGAACCCGATGTGGCTGAGAAGACCCGCGAGCAGGGCGGTGTGCACCGGCTGTGCCGCGACCCCGGCTTCCCAGTCCTCCTTCACCGACAATCCGAGGGTACGGGTGACCTGCTTCAGCTGCGAGTAGATGTCCTGCCATTCACGGACCCGCAGATAGTTCAGGAATTCGCTGCGGCAGAGCCGCCGGAACTGGTTGCCGGAAAGCTCCTGCTGCTTCTCGCGCAGATAACGCCACAGGTTCAGATAGCTGAAGAAGTCCGATTCCTTGTCGGTGAACCGGGCGTGTTTCTCGTCGGCCTGCTGCTGCTTGTCGGCCGGCCGCTCGCGCGGGTCCTGGATCGACAGGGCGGCGGCGATCACCATGACCTCGGCGACGCACTCCTGCCGGTCCGCCTCGATCACCATGCGGGCCAGCCGCGGGTCGACCGGCAGCTGGGCGAGCTGGCGGCCCATCGGGGTGAGCTTGCGGTCGGCGAGGGCGCCGAGCTCCTCGAGGAGTTTCACGCCGTCGGTGACGTTGCGCCGGTCCGGCGGGTCGATGAACGGGAACTTGGTGAGGTCGCCCAGACCCAGGTTGGTCATCTGCAGGATGACGCTGGCCAGGTTGGTCCGCAGGATCTCCGGCTCGGTGAACTCCGGGCGCTGCTCGAAGTCCTCCTCGGAGTAGAGCCGGATGCAGATGCCGTCCGAGGTCCGCCCGCAGCGCCCCTTCCGCTGGTTGGCGGAGGCCTGCGAGACCGGCTCGATCGGCAGCCGCTGCACCTTGAGCCGGTTCGAGTACCGGCTGATCCGGGCCGTCCCGGGGTCGATCACGTAGCGGATGCCGGGAACGGTCAGCGACGTCTCGGCGACGTTGGTGGCGAGCACCACCCGGCGCCCGGTGTGCCGCTCGAAGACCTTGTGCTGCTCGGCCGCGGAGAGCCGGCCGTAGAGCGGGACGATCTCGGTGTTGCGCAGGTCCCGCTTGGTCAGGGCGTCGGCGGTGTCCCGGATGTCCCGCTCACCGGAGAGGAAGACCAGGATGTCGCCGTCCGTGGGCAGCTCGTCGACGGCGGCCGCGATGCCGTCGATCTGGTCGATCGGCTCCTCGCGCACCTCATCCTCGTCGATCATCGCGGTCGTGACCAGCGGCCGGTACCGCACCTCGACCGGATAGGTGCGGCCGGACACCTCGATGACCGGGGCCGGCTTGCCCTCGGCGTCCGCGAAGTGCGCGGCGAACCGCTCGGTCTCGATCGTCGCCGACGTGATGATCAGCTTGAGGTCGGGACGCTTCGGCAGCAGCTCCCGCAGGTACCCGAGGATGAAGTCGATGTTGAGGCTGCGCTCGTGCGCCTCGTCGATGATGAGCGTGTCGTACCGGCGCAGCATCCGGTCGTTCTGGATCTCGGCGAGCAGGATGCCGTCGGTCATCACCTTGATCATGGTGTCGTCGCTCACCTGGTCGGTGAACCGCACCTTGTAACCGACGGTGGAGCCGAGCGGCCGGTCCAGTTCCTCGGCGATCCGCTCGGCCACGGTGCGCGCCGCGATCCGCCGCGGCTGGGTGTGACCGATCTGCCCGCGCAGGCCCCGGCCCAGCTCCAGGCAGATCTTGGGAATCTGCGTGGTCTTGCCGGAGCCGGTCTCGCCGGCCACCACCACGACCTGGTGGTCGCGGATCGCCGCGGCGATGTCGTCCTTGCGGCCGCTGACCGGCAGGGCCTGCGGGTACGTCACACGGGGCACCCGCGCGAGACGGGCCGCCAGGGCCAGCCGGGCCTGGTCCACCTCGGCGGCGATCTCGGCGAGCGCGCTGGAGCGGGCCGCGTCGTCACGGATCCGCCGGGTCCCCTCCAACCGGCGCCCAAGGCGGTGTTCGTCGCGGGGAAGCAGCTCGGAGATCCGGGAACGCAGCTCGGCTACGGCCGGAGTGGCAGGCGAAATCGACATGGCGTGGCAAGAATAGGCGGTCCTCCGGCGGAACGCCCGGTGATTATCGCCGCCCTCAGGAGCCGGGCGCCGCCTGTCCCGGGTTATCGGCGAGCCACTGCCGCACGGTGTCGCCGGCGACCGCCTGGAACAGCGACGCCGACAGGTCCGGGTCGAGCTCGACCGCGCTGCCGGCCGGGGTGTCCAGGCTCGCGCCGGTGTCCGGGACGGTCAGGTAATCGATGTCGTCCGGACGCAGGTCGCGGACCTTGAAGGCCAGGTCCCGCAGGTCGAGGCTGTCGTCGACGGTGAGCGCCTCGGCCGCGATGCCGAGCAGGCTGTCCAGCTTGAGCGGGTTGGTCATCGCGCCGCTGGACTGCACCTTGGCGACCAGCGCCTTCACCACGAGCTGCTGGTTGCGCATCCGGCCGAAGTCGCCGCCCTCGACGCTGTAGCGCTGGCGGACGAAGTCGAGAGCCACCTCGCCGCTCATGTCGTGGCAGCCCGGCTCCCAGACCCGGCCGGTGTGCAGCGACGTCACAGTGGCGTAGGTGCAGACGTTCACCCCGTTCACGGCGTCGACCATCTCGCGGATGCTGGCGAAGTCGGCGATCATGGCGCCGTCCAGCGTGATCCCGGTCAGCTTCGTCACGGTCTCCGCGGTGAGCGGCGCCCCGCCGAACGCGAACGCGGAGTTGATCTTGTTCTTGCCGCCCTTCCACGAACCGCCGGCCGGCACCTCCACGTAGCTGTCCCGCGGGATCGACATGAGCGTCGCGTGGTCCCGCTTCCTCGAGATGTGCAGCAGCATGATCGTGTCCGACCGCTCGCCGATCGGGCCCGCCTCGTCCGGCTCCTCGGCACGCGAGTCGGAGCCGAGCAGCAGCAGGTTGAGCGGCCCGGAGTCCCAGTTCTCCGCGGACCTGGCGGCGTCCTCGGCCGACCGCGACGGCAGCAGCGACTCGCGGGAGACCTTGTTGTCGTACCGCTCGTAGAGGTAGAAGCCGGTGCCGGTCAGGCCACCGGCGATCACGAGCAGCAGCACCCCCAGAACGATCAGCGCCTTCTGCCAGCCGGCCATCGTGCGGAAACCCGCGAATCGGCGGGGCTTCACCACCGGCTCGGCCACCGGCTCAAGATCGTTCTCTGCGTCCACCAGAACACCCAACCGAAGGGCTGGGCGAAGGTCATCAACCGTTCAGGTGGAACTCGCCAAGAACCGGTGGAAATCGCCGTTTCCCGGCGCGTCCTGGCTCGGTATCCCCACCGACGGACGAGGTCGGCCCTCATAAACAGATGAACAGGGAACGAGGCGCGCTGTGATCGTAGTCGCGGAGGATCACGAGGACATCCGGTACGTGCTGAAGCGCTCCCTGGAGCGAGCCGGGCACCGGGTGGTCGCCGCAGCGGACGGCGCCGCCGCCCTCGAAGCGGTCCGTGAGCACCGGCCGGACCTGGTCGTCACCGACGTGGACATGCCCCGGATGACCGGCCTCGACCTGTGCCGGGCGATCCGGGCCGACGACGACCTGCGGCACATCCCGGTGGTGGTGGCCAGCGGGTCGCTGCTGCCCGGTGACGAGTCCGCCCAGGCCGCGGGCGCCTCGGCGACGCTGCTCAAGCCGTTCGTGCCGGCCCAGCTGCTCGCCCTGATCGCAAGCCTGCTCGACCCCGCCCCGCGGGCCTGAGAGCCCCGCGGGCCTGAGAGCCCCCCGGGCCGGAGAGCCAGCCGGCCGGAGAGTCCGCGCGCCGGAGAGCCGCTCAGTCCTGGTGCTGCCGCTCCTGGCGGGGCGCGCGCAGCGGCCGGTCCTCGGCCGGATGCGGCGTCAGCCCCAGGCCGGGCAGCTGCGCGGCCTCGATGATCGCGGCGCGCTCGGCGAGAGCCCGTTCCAGGGCCGCGCGAACCGCAGCGTCGTCATCGTCGTCGCCGGAGTCACTGTCACCGGGGACACTGCTACCGGAGACACCGGTGTCGTCGGGGATATCGATCATGTCCGCCTCCTCGGCGTTCGGCAGGGTGAAGTAGAAGCGACTCCCCCCGCCCGGGTTGTCGGTGACACCGATCTCGCCGCCGTGCCGTTCCACGATGCGGCGGCAGATCGCCAGACCGAGGCCGGTGCCGGCGTATCCGGCCGCCTCCTCGGTCCGGTGGAACGTCTCGAAGACCTCGGCCCGGTCCTCCTCCGGGATGCCGATTCCGGCGTCGGCGACCTCCACCCGTACCCAATGGTCGGGGTCCAGCGACCCGGTGACCTCGACCCGCGGCACCACACCGGGACGGACGTACTTGATCGCGTTCCCGACCAGGTTGTCCAGCACGTGCCGCACCATCCCGCCGTCGGCCTGGACGCACGGCAGCGGCCCGACCGACCAGCGCACCTCCCGGTCGCCGGCCCGCTCCTCGATCACCTCGCGGGCCAGCGCCTCGATGTCCACCACTGCCGGCCGCAGCGGCGCGTTCCGGGCCGTCGTGTACGCGAGCAGCGTCTCGATCATGGTGTCCATCCGGTCGGCGGTCCGCACCACGCGTTCCAGGCGGGACCGGGCCGGGCTGTCGTCGGGCAGCTCGTCGAGCGCCAGCTCGGCATGCCCGCGGGCCACCGCCAGCGGCGCCTTCAGGTCGTGTGCCACCACACCGGCGAAGACCTGCAGATCCGTCTCGTAGCGGCGCAGGTCGGTGACGTCCCGGAACACCGCTACCGCGCCGCGCAGCCCGGCGCTCGGGTCGAGCGGCCGGCCGTCCACGCTGATCAGCACCCCTTCGGGCCGCTGGGCGTTGCGGATGACGATCTCCACGCCGTCGGCGGACTCGCCGTTCAGGGCGCGGATCAGCGGCATCTCCTCCAGCGGCAGCGGGGTGATCCCGTCCGGCCGGAAGACGCCGTAGTGCTGCTGCCACTGCTGGGGATGGTCGCTCGGCTCGGGGGTGCCCATCAGCCGCTTGCCGGCCGGGTTCTCCAGCAGCACCCGGCCGGTTTCGTCGACCACGCTGACCCCGTCGCTGATGCTGCTGACCACCGCGCCGAGCAGCCCGGCCTGGCGGCGGCTCTCCGCCTCCGCCGCGCGCAGCTCCCCGGTGGCGACAGCGACCTGGTGCCGGGCCCGGGCCCGGCCGGTGGCCAGCACGTACACCAGCCAGGACAGCAACGAGCTGAGCGCCAGCCCGCCGCCGCCGACGAGCACCGGCAGCTGGCCGCCGGCGCCCGGCAGCCGCCCGTAGTCGGCCTGGGTGACCAGCGTCCACGTCCGGTCGCCGACGCGGAACCCGGAGCCGCGCCGCAGGTCCGGATCCCCCGGCACCGACCAGTCGGCGATGGTGACCCGCGAGCCGTCGCTGCCGGTGGCGATCAGGTTCCCGGAGATCTGGCCCTGGCTGATCGTGTCCAGCACACCGGAGAGGAAGCTGCGCCCGCGCAGGCCGAGCACCATCCAGCCGCGGAACTCCGGCGTGTTCGCGCGGGTCCAGATCGGGGCGACGAAGGCGAACGACTGCTGCTGGGCGTCGACCGGCTTGTGCCGGTCCCGCAGCAGGACGTACGCGTCGGAGACCGTCGTGGCGTGGATCCGGCGCGACTCCTCGAGCGCGTTCATCAGCTCGGGAGCATTGCTGAGGTCGACGCCACCGGCCGTCGCCGTGGCGTCCGCGAGGGGGCGTACGAAGATGGAGAAGAAGTGCTCGGGGCCGGCGCCGTCCGGACGCAGGGTGAGCCCGTCGGCGCCCCGCGCCCGCCAGAGACGCTGCGCGGCGGCGATGTCGGTGGTGCGGACCGGGGCGACGTACGCCATCGCCGCCGCCCCGATCAGCTCGGCGTCCTCCAGCGGTGCGCTGGCGACGTCGAAGTCCTCCCAGGTGAGCTCGTTCTGGGTGGCGGCGCCCGCGGCGAGCGCCTCGAGCAGCTGGCGGTACCGCCCGATCTCGGTCCGCACCGCCGCGAGGGCCATCGCGTGCCGCTGATCCATCACGCGCTCGGCCTTGTCCCGTTGCGCGGCGTGCAGCCCGGCCGCCACCAGCACGGTGACCAGCAGTCCCGTGAGCAGCATCCCGGTGGCGAGGAGCGGACCGGCCACCCGGTGTTCTGAACCCGTACGTCGCCCCACCATAAAAAGCGTAGGACGCGAACCGGGTTCCGGTGCCTACTTCCAGGTGTCGTACCGGTAGAGGTCGTAGCTCTTCATGATCCCGGTGACCTTGGCGACGTACTTCGGGTCGGTGGCGTACCCGGCCTTCCACACCTGCTCGATGAACTTGTCGGCGTTGCGGGTGTGGGCGAACGCCGGGGCGTACCGCTTGTTGACCTTCAGGAAGTGCCCGTGGTCGCGGAACGAGCGGGCCATCGTGCGGTAGGTCCGGAACGCGTCGGCGGTCTCGAAACACTTGCCGGCCTTGGTGCACTCGGTCGTCTTGTAGACGTGGCAGCCGGTGGCGTGCGGGCCGTACGCGCCGTTCTGGCACTTGATGCCGAAGAAATTCTTGTCGACCGACGACAGGCCGCTGCGACCCCAGCCGGACTCCAGGATCGCCTGCGCGATGGTCACCGACGGCGGCACCCCGTAGTCACGCCAGCCCTGCTGCGCGCCGGGCGCCGCGGCCGCGATGAACTGCGCGGGCGTCAGTGCGGGCGCGGGCGTCGCGGCCGGCGCGTCCGGGCACGCCGGCAAGGTCCCGGACAGCATGTACGCGTGCGAGATGTACCGCCCGTCGGTGAGCTTGTCCCACTGCGACGTCGTCCGGACCGTCCCGGCGACCTGGGTGCCCTGCGCCGCGCAGACCAGCTGCACGACGGTGTTGTTCGCCAGCGAACCGGCCGTGGCGTACGAGGTGAACGGGCCGCTGCGGGTGTTCACCGGGCCGTCGCCGCTGCGGACCGTTCCGGTGACGGTTTTCGCGGCCTTCCCGGCGGGCTTCCTCGCCGGCGCCGGGCACGCCGGGATCTTCGAGCTGGTGCGCACGTAGCTGTGCGAGATGTAGGCGCCGCTGGTCAGCCTGTCCCACACCTTCGTGGTGCGGACCTTCCCGCGTACGGTCGTCCCGTTCACCGCGCAGGCGATCGAGATCTTCGCGCCGTCCTTGACCGTTCCGATGATCTTCGCGGTGGTGCTCGGCGCCGACCGCGTCTTCAGCGTGCTGCTGACGTCGACGGTCGCCGGGAGCCCGGCCGCGTTCGCCGTGCCGGGTGCCATGCCGAGCCCGGTCCCGGCGGCAAGCACCAGCGCGGCGCCGGTGAGCAGTCGTCGGGTCGTGTGCCTCATGGAAACGTCTCCTTCGTAGCGGGCGGCGTCCGTACGAAGGTCCCGGCCGGGTGTTGCGTCCCCGGATCCCGTCCGGGTGCGGCTGCGTTGCCGTGGTGTGCCGTGTGTCCGATGTGGCCGGCGTGACAGGTGTGCTTGAGAATCCGCGGGACGGGGAAAGCCGTGTCGGCATCACCCGCCGCACTTGGAGGTCGCGTTGACGACCGTCTGGAGGTCCCGTTGACGACCGTCGCGCCGCAGCCGGCACGGATCGCCGTGGCCACGCCCGCCCGGAGCCTCCGGCACACGGTCACGCCGCTGCTCGTCAGCGTGCTCGCCGCCGCCGGTGTCGCGGCGATCTACTACACGTTCGTCCGCACCCCGCTCGGCCAGGCCGTCGACACCGCCGTGATGTCCGGCGGCGACGTGGACCATCCGCAGGTGACCGACGTGCTCAACAAGGCCCTGCAGTACACCCACCTCACGCTGCTCGCGCTGGTCTGCGTCCTGGCCGCCGCGTTCGGTGTGCTCCGGCGCCGCCTCGACCTGTCGCTCGGCGCCGCGTTCGTGGTCGGCGCCGCGAACCTCACCACCCAGTACCTCAAGTCGCACCTGACCCGGCCGGACCTCGACGGCCTCGCGATGCCGAACTCGTTCCCCAGCGGGCACGTCACCGCCGCCGCCTCGGTCGCGTTCGTGCTGGTGCTGGTCTTCCCCCGGGCGCTGCGCGGCACCATCGGCCTGGTCGGCGCCGGCTACGTCACGCTCGTCGCGATCGCCACCGTCTGGGCCGAATGGCACCGCCCCAGCGACGCCGTCGCCGCCCTGCTGGTCGTGATCGCCTGCGGCGGCGTGGCCGTCTGGGCCGTCCGGATGCGGCGGGCCGGCGCGCCGCGTCCGATGCAACTGCCGAACAGGCTGGTCATGGCGGGTCTCGCGGTGACCGGAGCGGTGACCGCCGCAGCCGGCCTCCTCGGCCTGCTCGCGGTGGCCCTGGCCGAACGCGGCTCCCCCGACTTCGTGTCCGAGCGGTTCGCGTTTCTCACCGGCAGCGCGGGCATCGTGGCCTGCGTCGCCGGTACGTTCATTCTCTGGGTGCGGCTCACGGCGGACGAACCGCCGGCCGGCCGGCCCAACCTGGGAGGCACCAAATGACACTGCCGTCGAACGACCCGACCACACCCATGCCGGCCGCGGGCACTCCCGGCCCGGGCGCTCCCGCCGGCGGCTCGGTTCCGCCCGGCCCGGGCGCTCCCGCCGGCGGCCCGGTCCCGCCCGGCCCGGCCGGCGTGCCCACGCTGCCCGCGCAGAGTCCCGCGGCGGCGGGCCCGGCCGGCCCCACCGTCGTGGTCGGCACCTACCCGGAGTACGCGCAGGCCCAGCAGGCCGTCGACCACCTGTCGGACAACAAGTTCCCGGTCCAGCGGGTCTCCATCGTCGGCACCGACCTGCGCCTCGTCGAAACCGTGCTGGGGCGGCTCACCACCGCCCGGGCAGCCGCCGCCGGCGCGGCCAGCGGCGCCTGGTTCGGCCTCTTCATCGGCCTGCTCTTCGGGATCTTCAGCGACAGCGGCTGGCTCGGCGTCATCCTCACCACGCTGATCATCGGCGCGATCTGGGGCGCCATCTTCGGCGCGATCGCCCACGCGGCGACCGGCGGGCGCCGGGACTTCTCGTCCCGGAGTTCGCTGCAGGCGGCGCAGTACGCGGTGATCGCCGACGCCGAGGTGGCGGATGAGGCGCGCCACCTGCTGGTGCAGCTGAACTGGCGGGCGAGCGGCGCGCAGTGAGAACCGGGTTCGCCGGGCCCGGCGGTTCCACCGAGGGTCCGGCCCCGAGATTCGGAGTTATACACACCCGGCCGTCATCCACAGCCCCGAAAGCAAAGATCGCCCTCCCCCGCCACACTGGCTGAGGGGGCTCCCCCTAGGGAGGGCGGGCTTTGTGGTGGCTTGGTCTTTGTGCGGGTTCCGGCTTCGCGGGCGCCCCGGCTTCGCGGGCGCCCCGGCTTCCCGGGGGCTCCGGCTTCCCGGGGGCGGTCTTCACGAGGGCCGGCCTTGCGAGGGCCGACCCTGTGAACGCATTTTGCGAGCGGCCCCGGGGAGCGCGCTCGACGATCGGCCTCGTGGCACAGCGCGACCGGGTGGCAGCCAGTAGCCCCGTCAGCGGCCCCGCGAACGACGCCTTGTCGGCAGCCCTGGGTGGGCGGCCCCATCATTGATGATCAACCTTCCCGCCCAAGCGACCCCGAGTGGCCCGCAGCACGTGATACCGCAGAGAGTGTGGGATTCGGGTCAGTGCGCCACACCCCGGTCGCCGGTCAGACGCCGTGATCGTCACCGGGGGTACCGGCATCCGGGGTAAAGCCGGCGCTTACCGGAAACTGGCGGACGCCCCGGGCCCCGCAGAATGCCGCAAAGCCACAACGCTCCGCCGTGCTGGTGACCCATCGTGACAACCGCTGGTGCCATCGTGACAACCGCTGGTGCCATCGTGACAACCGCTGGTGCCATCGTGACAACCGCTGGTGCCATCGTGACAACCGCTGGTAAACAGCGTGACAACCGGCTGCGCCTGGCGGACTACCAGAACGCGGGCGCGTCGATTCGTGCATCCAGCGGACCAGTCGGCACCCAGCCCTCCCGGACAATTACCACGAAACACGATCATCCAAGATGCGCCAGTGCGAGCAGCGCCCGCACAGACCGATCCCGCGTGCCAGCCGCCGCCCCCGAGAAGCCGTCAACGCACACAAACAACCCGAATGCGACAGCCCACAAATAGCCCAGGTTCACTGAACCACCACAAGCAGAACAATCCGCCCGCCAGGCCCATACCCGAGATTCAACTCAAGCTGAGTGCCACACACCGCGACACCGGCGAGCCTAGATCTCCCCATCCAGATGACGCCGCAGCTTCGTCAGCGCCTTGGTCAGCAACCGCGACACGTGCATCTGCGAGATCCCCACCTGATCGGCGATCTGCGACTGGGTCAGATTCCCGTAGAACCGCAGCGTCAGGATCCGCTGCTCCCGCTCGTCGAGCATCGCCAGGGCAGGCCCGAGCGCCACCCGGGTCTCGGCGACCTCGTACTCGTGGTCCTCACACCCGAGCGTGTCCCCCAGCTCGGTGTTCCCGTCGGCGGAGATCGGCGTGGACAGACTCGTGGCGTTGTAGGCCCGAGCCCCTTCCAGCCCTTCGAGCACGTCCTCCTCGCTGATCCCCAGATGGCCCGCGATGTCCGGCACGGTCGGTGACCGGCCCAGCGCGTGGGTCAGCGTGCTGTTCGCCTCGGTTATCGCCAGCCGCAGTTCCTGCAACCGGCGCGGCACCCGCACCGACCAGGTCCGGTCCCGGAAATGCCGTTTGATCTCACCGATGATGGTCGGAATCGCGTAGCCCGCGAAGTCGACCCCACGCTCCGGGTCGAACTTGTCCACCGCCTTGATCAGACCGACGGTCGCGGTCTGGATCAGGTCGTCGGTGGGCTCGCCACGACCGGAGTACCGGTGGGCGAGGTGGCGGGCGAGCGGAAGCCAGGCCTCGATGGCCCGGCTCCGGAGCGCGGCCCGGGTCGGATCGCCGGCCGGCACGGCCGCGAGCGCGGCGAGCTGGTCGGCCGCGCTGGTCGGCGCGGTTCCCAGAATTGTCATGTCAGGTCCTCCATCACAGCGGGCAGAGAGCCGTGCCCGCGAGCGGCGACCGTTCTGAAGTGCAACGCTATCCGAGAAGCCTACTCGCGCCTAGCCGAAAGGATGAGTGACGTTGCGTGAATGCGGGAATAGCGGAGCGAATTCATCCTGGAGAGCCCGTCCGGCCTCCGGAGAATCCGCGTGGTAGACACGCAACGGCAAGGACCTCAGCGGGAGAAGGAAGACGGATGACCATCCTCGGCATCGACATCGGCGGCTCCGGTGTGAAGGGCGCCCCGGTCGACACGGTGCGCGGGGAGCTGCTCGCTGAGCGGTTCCGCGTGCCCACCCCCCAGCCGGCGACCGTGGAGAGCGTCGTGGAAGCGGTGGCCGAGGTCGCCGAGAAGTTCGGCGGCTTCGAGCGGGTCGGCATCACCTTCCCCGGCGTCGTGGTCGACGGGGTGACCCGCAGCGCGGCGAACGTGGATAAGTCGTGGATCGACGCGCCGGCCGCGAAGCTCTTCAGCGACCGGCTGGGCAAGCCGGCCACGGTGCTCAACGACGCGGACGCGGCGGGCGCGGCCGAGGTGGCGTTCGGCGCGGGGCGCGACCAGTCCGGCCTGATCATGATGGTCACGCTCGGCACCGGCATCGGCAGCGCCCTCTTCCTCGACGGCGTGCTGATCCCGAACACCGAGCTGGGCCACCTGGAGATCGACGGCAAGGACGCGGAGCTGCTCGCCTCGGACCGGATCCGGGAGCAGAAGGAATTGTCCTGGGAGCACTGGGCGCCGCGCGTGGAGAAGTACCTGCGGCACGTCGAGATGCTGCTCTCGCCCCGGCTGTTCGTGATCGGCGGCGGCGTGAGCAAGAAGTCGGAGAAGTTCTTCCCGCTGATCGACATCCGGACCCCGATGGTCGCGGCCACCCTGCTGAACAACGCCGGCATCATCGGCGCGGCGGTCAGCGCCGAGCAGGCTGCCGCCGGCCCCGGCCGGCAGGACCCCGGAGCGATCCAGGTGGACGCGGCGGCGCAGGCCGCCAAGAGCTGATAGACGGAGAGGGTACGGGGTTATGGCGCGCACCATCGCGACGAACAACCGGGTCGGCCGGGACGAGCTGCTCGCATTCCTGCGGCACCGGCACCACGCGATCCTGATGACCACCCGCAAGGACGGCCGCCCGCAGTCCTCGCCGAACACGTGCGGCGTGGACACCGAGGGCCGGATCGTCATCTCCAGCTACCCGGAGCGGGCCAAGGTGGCGAACATCCGCCGCGACCCGCGGGTCAGCGTCTGCGTCCTGTCGGACGAGTGGAACGGCGCGTGGGTGCAGGTGGACGGCGTGGCCGAGGTGATCGACCTGCCGGACGCGGTCGAGCCGCTGGTGGAGTACTTCCGGGTCATCTCCGGCGAGCACCCGGACTGGGACGAGTACCGCCAGGCCATGCGGGACCAGGGCAAGTGCCTGATCCGCGTGACGATCGAGTCGTGGGGCCCGATCGCGACCGGCGGCTTCCCGCCGCGCCTGGCCGAGGATTAGAGCCGAGGATCAGAGCCGGGATCAGAGCCGGAGATCAGACGCGAACGAAGCAAGGCCGGCACCCCAGGAGGACAGGAGGGCGCCGGCCTTGCTCGTTCTCAAGAAAGTCTTCAGACGCTGAGCGGCGCCCGGTCCGGCTCGGCGTCGAGCAGGTAGAGCAAGGAGTCGCGGTGCATCGCGGCGATCGGCTCCAGCAGGTCGGGGTGGCGCAGCAGCGCGGCGGCCTCGCGGTCGCGGGCGTCGGGCTGCAGCAGCCGGCGGAACTCGTTCGGCAGGCCGCCGCCCCGGCGGGCGTGCGGGCGGGGCCGCGGGTCGGGGATGGCCGGCAGCGCGGCGATCACCGAGTCGACGCCGCGGCGGGCCAGCATCGGGTCGGCGAGCAGGCACGCGGCCCAGCTGACGACGACCTCGTCGACCCAGGTGCGCCAGCCCTCGCCGTCGGCGTACTCGTCCTCGGGCTCGCTGCCGGCCTTCCAGTCGAGCAGGGCGGAGCCGCCGGGGCCGGCGATCGCGACGAGCGCGGCGTCGATCTCGGTCGGGTAGCGCAGCCACGCGGCGACCGTGACGGCCTGCCGGGCCTGGAGCTCGGCGAGGGTGCAGGCAACCGTGTTGGACTCACCGCCGGGGTAGGCGCGGGCCAGCCAGTGGGTGCTGGCGGCGATCACCGGGGACAGTGCGGTCGACGGTCCGGCCACGTGTTGCTCTCCTCCCTCAGGCGCCTGCCGGATCCGGCTGGCGTCAGGGGTATAGCTCGGGTGCCCGGGCCCGCTCTTGAGTAAGGTTCCTCGATGGCAACGCACGGCAACCGACGCGCTCCCCTGGTCGTGGAGGTGGCGTCCGGCCGGGCCGAGCTGCGGCCCGATCCGGCCCGCCCGCAGGGCTGGACGCTGCTGGTGAACGGCGTCCCGCAGTCGTATGTCGATCTTGCCGACCCGGAGCGCCTGGAGTTTCCCTACGTGCGTCAGATCGGCCGCGTGCTGCGGTCGTGGAGCGCTTCCCGCGTACCCGGGAAGATCTTGCATCTGGGTGGGGGCGCGCTGACCGTGCCGCGCCTGGCGGCCCGGTGGTGGCCGGGTGTCGCGCAGAAGGTGGTGGAGCTCGATCCGCTGCTGGTCGATCTGGTCCGGCGGGAACTTCCGCCACCGCCGGGCGTGGAGATCGAGGTGGGCGACGCGCGCGCGACGCTGGAGACCGAGGATCCGCAGGGGTACGACGTGATGGTCGCCGACGTGTTCGACGGCGCCGCCACGCCGATCTCCGTGGCGACGCTCGGATTCGCGTCAGCGGCGGCCCGCGCGCTGCGGCCCGGCGGACTTCTGATCATGAACGTGACGGATGTCCCACCGCTGGCGTGGACGCGGATCCAGGTGGCGACCGTCCGTGCGGCGTTCGACGAGGCCGGACTGCTCGGATCGGCCGCTGTGCTGCGCGGACGGCGGGCCGGCAACGTGGTGCTGCTGGCGGGCGCTGTCCCCCGGGTGCCTACCGAGCGTGACGAGCGCCTGTTGCGGGCAGGTGAACTTGTCGTGTTTTCCGGCGGCGCGCGGCCGCGTCTGGATGCGCCCCGGTAGGGGTGCTCCGGTAGGTTGAGACGCATCGGCGATCGGCCGGTTTCATCCCCTCCACTGCGGAAAAGTCTTAGCGACGCCGGCGGTGGTTTTCCCGGTCGCCGAGTCCTCCCGCGCCCCTCTGACTACGGTGGAGATCATGACCGGACGCTTCCCGATCGAAGACGTGACCCCGGCCGTTTCCGGTGGCCGCTACCCCGCGAAGGCGGTGGTCGGCGAGGTGGTCCCGGTTTCCGCCGTGTCCTATCGGGAAGGACACCACGCGCTCGGCGTGAACGTGGTATGGCGCGGCCCGGACGGCGAGACCAAGCCGTTCACCCGGATGGCGCCGGGCGAGCCGGGCCTGGACCAGTGGCACGCCACGATCCGCCCGGACCAGGTGGGCCGGTGGACGTTCACCGTGGAGGCGTTCGACGATCCGTACCGGACCTGGCGCAACGCCGTGGTCAAGAAGATCGAGGCCGGGCAGGGCCTCGAGGACCTGGCGAACGACCTGGCCGAGGGCGCCGAGATCCTGGACCTCGCCGTCAAGATCGTGCCGGCCGAGGAGGAGGAGCGGGTCCGCGAGGCCGCGGCCGCGCTCCGCGACGAGCAGCGGTCGCTGTTCGCCCGGGTGACGCCCGGCGTCGAGCTGGAGGAGCTGCTCTGGCACAACCCGGTGCGCCAGCTGGTCACCACGACCCGCTCGTTCGCGCTCTGGGTGGACCGCAAGCGCGCGCTCTACTCCTCGTGGTACGAGTTCTTCCCGCGCTCCGAGGGCGCCGAGATCGGCCCGGACGCCACGCCGATCAAGCACGGCACGTTCCGGACCGCTGCCGAGCGCCTGCCGGCGATCGCAGCGATGGGCTTCAACGTCGTCTACCTGCCGCCGATCCACCCGATCGGCAAGATCAACCGCAAGGGCCGCAACAACACCCTGGTGGCCCGCCCGGAGGACGTCGGCTCGCCGTGGGCGATCGGCTCGGACGAGGGCGGCCACGACGCGATCCACCCGCAGCTCGGCACGCTCGAGGACTTCCGCTACTTCCGGGAGAGGACCGAGGAGCTGGGCATGGAGGTCGCCCTCGACCTGGCCCTCCAGGCGGCTCCGGACCACCCGTGGGTCAAGCAGTACCCGCAGTTCTTCACGACCCGCGCCGACGGCACCATCGCGTACGCCGAGAACCCGCCCAAGAAGTACCAGGACATCTACCCGATCAACTGGGACAACGACTACCGCACGCTGCGCGACGAGGTCTACCGCGTGGTGATGCACTGGGTGAACAACGGCGTGAAGATCTTCCGCGTCGACAACCCGCACACCAAGGCCGTCAACTTCTGGCAGTGGCTGATCCCCAAGGTCAAGGAGTCCGACCCGGACGTGCTCTTCCTGGCCGAGGCGTTCACCCGGCCGGCCATGATGAACGGTCTCGGCAAGATCGGCTTCACGCAGTCCTACACGTACTTCACCTGGCGCACCACGGCCTGGGAGATGCGCGAGTACATGGAGCAGCTGCTCACCACGATCGACTGGATGCGGCCGAACTTCTGGCCGAACACCCCCGACATCCTGCACGAGTCCCTGCAGCACGGCGGCCCGCCGATGTTCAAGATCCGCGCGGTGCTGGCGGCGATGCTCACGCCGTCCTGGGGCATGTACTCGGGCTACGAGCTGTTCGAGCACGTCGCCCGCCCCGGCGCGGAGGAGTACATCGACAACGAGAAGTTCGAGCTGAAGCCGCGCGACTGGGCCGGCGCCGAGCGGGCCGGACGGTCGCTCGCGCCGTACCTGAGGAGGCTGAACCGGATCCGGGACGAGAACCCCGCCCTGCACTGGCTGCGCAACCTGCGCTTCCACGAGATCGACAACGGCGCGATGCTCTGCTTCTCGAAGCGGGACGACGAGACCGGGAACACGATTCTGGTGATCGTCTCCTTCGATTCCAGCAACGTGCAATGGGGCAACACCACACTCGACATGGCGGCGCTCGGCCTCGGCTGGCACGACCGGTTCACCGTGGTCGACCAGATCTCCGGGGCGACGTACGAGTGGGGTCAGTTCAACGCGGTCCGGATCGACCCGTATGTCGAGCCGGCACACATCTTCGTCGTGCAGACGGGGTAGGGGGAACACACGATGGAGCTGACGAGCGAGCACGACCCGGCGGAGGGCAGTCACACCGAGGACGGTGTGGTCGAGCACCCGAACGCGGAAGACTTCGGTCACGCCCGGGCGCTCCCCGCCGACCGCACCTGGTTCCAGCGCGCGGTCTTCTACGAAGTCCTGGTGCGCGCCTTCTACGACTCGGGTTCGGACGGCGGCGGCGACCTGCGCGGCCTGATCGAGCGGCTGGACTACCTGCAGTGGCTCGGCGTGGACTGCCTCTGGCTGCCGCCGTTCTACGACTCGCCGCTGCGCGACGGCGGCTACGACATCCGCGACTTCTACAAGGTGCTGCCCGAGTTCGGCACGGTCGAGGACTTCGTGGCGCTGCTGGACGCGGCGCACAAGCGCGGCATCCGCGTGATCACCGACCTGGTCATGAACCACACCTCGGACTCGCACCCGTGGTTCCAGGCGTCGCGGCACGACCCCGACGGCCCGTACGGCGACTTCTACGTCTGGAACGACACCAGCGACAAGTACAAGGACGCCCGGATCATCTTCGTCGACACCGAGGAGTCGAACTGGACGTTCGACCCGGTCCGGCGGCAGTTCTACTGGCACCGGTTCTTCTCGCACCAGCCGGATCTCAACTACGAGAACCCCAAGGTGCAGGAGGCCATGCTGGACGTCCTGCGGTTCTGGCTGGACCTCGGCATCGACGGTTTCCGGCTGGACGCGGTGCCCTACCTCTTCGAGGAGGAGGGCACCAACTGCGAGAACCTGCCGGCCACCCACGCGTTCCTCAAGCACTGCCGCAAGGTGATCGACGACGAGTTCCCCGGCCGGGTGCTGCTGGCCGAGGCGAACCAGTGGCCGGCCGACGTGGTGGAGTACTTCGGCGATCCGCGCAGCGGCGGCGACGAGTGCCACATGGCGTTCCACTTCCCGCTGATGCCGCGCATCTTCATGGCGGTCCGGCGCGAGTCGCGGTTCCCGATCTCGGAGATCCTGGCGAACACGCCGGCCATCCCGGACAACTGCCAGTGGGGCATCTTCCTGCGTAACCACGACGAGCTGACGCTCGAGATGGTCACCGACGAAGAGCGCGACTACATGTACTCGGAGTACGCCAAGGACCCGCGGATGAAGGCGAACGTCGGCATCCGCCGGCGGCTCGCCCCGCTGCTGGAGAACGACCGCAACCAGATCGAGCTGTTCACCGCCCTGCTGCTCTCGCTGCCCGGTTCGCCGGTGCTCTACTACGGCGACGAGATCGGCATGGGCGACAACATCTGGCTCGGCGACCGGGACGGCGTGCGTACCCCGATGCAGTGGACGCCGGACCGCAACGCCGGCTTCTCCACCGCCACACCGGGCCGGCTCTACCTGCCGGTCAACCAGGACCCGGTGTACGGGTACCAGGCCGTCAACGTGGAGGCCCAGCGGGACAACTCCACCTCGCTGCTGAACTGGACCCGGACGATGCTGGCGGTCCGCCGCCGGCACGAGGCGTTCGCCGTCGGCACGTTCCGCGAGCTGGGCGGCTCCAACCCGTCGGTCCTGGCGTACCTGCGCGAGTACGGCGACGACGTCGTGCTCTGCGTGAACAACCTGTCCCGCTTCCCCCAGCCGATCGAGCTGAACCTGCAGCACTGGAACGGATACACCCCGGTCGAGCTCACCGGGCACGTCAACTTCCCGCGGATCGGGCAGTTGCCGTACCTTCTGACCCTTCCGGGACACGGCTTCTACTGGTTCCAGTTGTGCGGGTCGGAGGAGAAGCAATGACGCTGCCTTTCGCCGAGTGGTTACCGAAACAACGCTGGTACGCGGGGCGCAGCCGGGTGCTCGCGTCCGTCACGGAGGCGTCGGCCACGCCGCTGGGCGACGACCTCGACCTGGTCCTCGTCGACGTGGAGTACACCGACGGCAGTTCCGAGCGCTACCAGGTGCTGGTCGGCTGGGGCGACGGCCCGCTGCCCGAGTACAGCGCGATCGCCTCGATCGGCACGACCGAGGACGGCCGGGCCGGCTACGACGCGCTCTACGACCCGCGGGCCACCCGGCACCTGCTCGGGCTGGTCGACAGCTCGGCCACGGCCGGCGACGTGACGTTCGAGAAGGAACCCGGCGTCGAGCTGCCGCTCGAAGCGTGGCCGAGGGTCTTCGACGCCGAGCAGAGCAACACCAGCGTGATCTTCGACGAGGACGCGATCCTCAAGCTGTTCCGGCGGGTCACCTGCGGCGTCAACCCGGACATCGAGCTGAACCGGGTGCTCGGGCGGGCCGGCAACCCGCACGTGGCCCGGCTGCTCGGCTCGCTGCAGTCGGCCGACGACAGCGGGCCCTGCTCGCTCGGCATGGTCACCGAGTACGCGGCGAACTCGGCCGAGGGCTGGGCGATGGCGACCGCGTCCGCGCGGGACCTCTTCGCCGACGCGGAGCTGGGCGCCGACGAGGTGGGCGGCGACTTCCAGGGCGAGTCGTACCGGCTCGGCGAGGCGGTCGCGTCGGTGCACCGGACGCTCGCCGAGGAGCTCGGCACCGGTCCCGCGCCGTTCCCGCTGGACGCGGTCCTGGCCCGGCTGCGCGCCGCCGCCGCAGCGGTGCCGGAGCTGGAGCAGTTCGTCCCGGCGATCACCGCCCGGTTCGAGGCGCTGACCGGCGCGGAGGTGGTCGTCCAGCGCATCCACGGCGACCTGCACCTGGGCCAGGTGCTGCGCACCCCGGAGGCCTGGCTGCTGATCGACTTCGAGGGCGAGCCGGGCCAGCCGCTGGACGAGCGCCGGATGCCGGACTCGCCGCTGCGCGACGTCGCCGGCGTGCTCCGCTCCTACGAGTACGCGGCCTACCAGTTGCTCGTCGACCAGGACGACGACGAGCACCTGGCGGCGCGCGCCCGGGAGTGGGTGGACCGCAACCGGGCGGCGTTCTGCGACGGGTACACCCACGTGGCCGGCGCCGACCCCCGCGACCAGGGGGCGCTGCTGTCGGCGTACGAGCTGGACAAGGCGGTCTACGAGGCCGCTTACGAAGCCCGGCACCGCCCGGGATGGCTGCGGATCCCCCTGCGCTCCATCACCCGGCTCGTCGGATGACCATCCCGGAGGACAGAACCACCATGATCGGGAACACCACCTCGCGCCTCGCCGCCGACCAGCGGGCCATGGACAGCGTGATCTCCGGGGCGACCCACGATCCGCACGCCATCCTCGGCGCTCATCCGCACGGCGGGCACACCGTGATCCGTACCCTGCGCAAGGGTGCGAAGACGGTGGCGGTCCTGCACGACGGCGAGCGCACCGAGATGACGGCCGTGCACCCGGACGGCATCTTCGCGGCCGAGCTGGCCGGCACCGTCCTGGACTACCGCCTGGACGTGGACGGGACGCAGTGCGACGACCCGTACCGTCACCTGCCCACCCTAGGTGAGCTGGACCTGCACCTGATCGGCGAGGGCCGGCACGAGAAGCTCTGGAAGGTGCTCGGCGCGCAGCCGCGCGGCACCGGCGTGGCGTTCGCGGTCTGGGCGCCGGGCGCGCAGGGCGTCCAGGTGATCGGCGACTTCTCCGGCTGGGGGCCGTACGACGGGTGGCCGATGCGCTCGCTCGGCTCCAGCGGCGTCTGGGAGCTGTACATCCCGAGCGCGCACATCGGCTCCAAGTACAAGTTCAAGATCCTCGGCCGGGACGGGGTGTGGCGCGAGCACGCCGACCCGATCGCCCAGCACACCGAGGTGCCGCCGGCCACCGCGTCGGTGGTCTACCAGTCGTCCTACTCCTGGCACGACGAGCAGTGGATGCGCGAGCGCGCCCGCAAGTCCTGGCACCAGGAGCCGATCAGCTGCTACGAGGTGCACCTGGGCTCGTGGCGGCCCGGCCTGACCTACACCGAGCTGGCCGAGCAGCTGGTGGAGTACGTGCTCGAGACGGGCTTCACGCACGTCGAGCTGATGCCGGTGATGGAACACCCGTTCGGCGGCTCCTGGGGTTACCAGGTCACCGGCTACTACGCCCCGACGTCGCGGTTCGGCACCCCGGACGAGTTCCGCTACCTGGTCGACAAGCTGCACCAGGCCGGGATCGGCGTCATCCTCGACTGGGTGCCGGCGCACTTCCCGAAGGACGAGTGGGCCCTGGCCCGCTTCGACGGCACGCCGCTGTACGAGCACGGCGACTGGCGGCGCGGCGAGCACCCGGACTGGGGCACGTACGTCTTCGACTTCGGCCGCAAGGAGGTCCGCAACTTCCTGGTGGCGAACGCGCTCTACTGGTGCGAGGAGTTCCACGCCGACGGCCTGCGGGTCGACGCGGTCGCCTCGATGCTCTACCTGGACTACTCCCGCAAGGACGGCGAGTGGACCCCGAACCAGTACGGCGGCCGGGAGAACCTGGACGCGATCAGCTTCCTGCAGGAGATGAACGCGACCGTCTACAAGCACCACCCCGGAGTGATGACGATCGCCGAGGAGTCCACCGCGTGGCCGGGCGTCACCCGCCCGACCCACCTGGGCGGCCTCGGCTTCGGCTTCAAGTGGAACATGGGCTGGATGAACGACACCCTCTCGTACATCGAGAAGGAGCCGATCCACCGGCAGTGGCACCACCACCAGATGACGTTCGCGACGGTCTACGCGTGGAGCGAGAACTACATCCTGCCGATCAGCCACGACGAGGTCGTGCACGGCAAGGGCTCGCTGACCGGCAAGATGCCCGGCGACACCTGGCAGAAGCTGGCGAACACCCGCGCGCTGCTCGGCTTCATGTGGGCGTTCACCGGCAAGCAGCTGCTCTTCATGGGCGCCGAGATGGGCGACGAGAAGGAGTGGAACGAGAGCGGCGGCCTGCACTGGGACCTGCTCCAGGACCCGCAGCGGGCCGGCGTGAAGACCCTGGTGAGCGACCTGAACCGGGTCTACCGCGAGACGCCCGCGCTGTGGAGCCAGGACACCAACCCGGCCGGCTTCCGGTGGATCACCAGCGAGGACTCGCAGCACAACACGTTCTCGTTCGTCCGCTTCACGCCGAACGGCGACACCCTGGCCTGCGTCGTCAACTTCGCCGCGGTCCCGCACGAGGGCTACCGGATCGGCCTGCCCCGGGCCGGCCGGTGGACCGAGGTGATCAACACGGACAGTGAGATCTACGGCGGCTCCGGCGTCGGCAACATGGGGGCGGTGGAGGCCGAGCACATCCCGTGGCACGGCTTCGACGCCTCGGCCGCGCTGCGCGTGCCGCCGCTCGGCGCGCTCTGGCTGCGTTACGAGGGCTGACCGGGCTCCTGCTCGTCCCCGAGCCACTCGGGGGCGAGCAGGCCGTACAGCAGGTCGTCGGTCCACTCCCCCTTGATGAACGTCTGCTGGCGCAGCCGCCCCTCGCGCTGGAAACCCAGCCGTTCCAGCAGCGCCGCCGACGCCACGTTCCGCGCGTCGCACTCCCCCATCACCCGGTGCAGGCCCTGACGCCGGAAGAGCCGGTCCAGCACCGCGCTGACGGCCTCAACGGCAAAACCCTTCCTCTGGTACGGGGTGTCGACCGTGAAGCCGATCTCCGCCTGTCTGAGGTTGTCGTGCAGCCGCACGTAGACGTCCCCGATCAGCGCCCGTTCGGCGGTCAGCTCCACCGCGTACTGGAAATGGCCCGCCTCGTCCGGCGAGCCGGCGGCGAAGTTGCGCACCGCGGCCTCCGCCCGGTCGAGGGGGAACGGCGCGTCCCAGGACTGGTAACGGGCCACCTCCGGATCCGACCGGTACGCGGCCAGCCGCGGGGCGTCGGACGCCCGGAATCGCCGCAGGGTGAGCCGTTCCGTCGCGAGAAGCACCGGGTGAGGATAGCGGCATGGAGTCCACCACCGACCGCCTGCGGGCGATCTGCCTCGCCCTGCCCGAGGCCACCGAACGACTCAGCCACGGCGCGCCGGCCTTCTTCGTCCGCGACCGCAAGCAGTTCGTCATGCTCTGGCCGGACGGGCACCACGACCACGACTTCCCGCACCTGTGGTGCGCGGCCCCACCCGGCGCCCAGGAGGAGCTGATCGCCGCCGACCCGGCCCGCTTCTTCCGCCCGCCCTACGTCGGGCACCGCGGCTGGCTCGGCGTCCGCCTCGACGGCGACCCGGACTGGACCGAGATCACCGAGCTGTGCACCGACGCCTTCCGCACGGTGGCCCCGAAATCCCTGGTGGCCCGCCTGCCGCGCCCTCAGTAGGATCAAAGTATGACCGTCAAGCTCAGCATCAGCGTGCCCGATGACGTCGCGGCCTACCTGCAGAGTCAGGGCAACGCCTCAGCCGCTGTCACGGAGGCGGTCCGCAAGGTCCTGCCCGAGGCGCGACGCACACGCCAGCGCGCGGCCGCGCAGGCATACGGAGAGTGATCCTCGACCGCAGCGCGCTCCGGGAGAACCACGGCTTCGTCTCCGTCGCGACGATGAACGCCGTGGAGGACGCGGTCCGCGACTTCCTGGAGCTGCCCTGATCCTGCCGGTCAGGCCTCCACCACGTCGGCGACGATCACGGTGACGTTGTCCGGGGCGCCGTTGTCCAGCGTGCGCTGCACCAGCTCGCCCGCGCACTCCTTGCGGTCGGCCACCTCGCGCAGCGTCCGGGCGATCACCGCGTCCTCCACGTAATCGGAGAGGCCGTCGCTGCAGAGCAGATAGCGGTCACCGACCCGGGCCGGGATCATCCGGCCGGCCGGGCGGAACGGGCCGCCCTGCACGGCCTGCGTCACGAGGGCGCGCTGCGGGTGGCGGCGGGCGTCGTCCGGGGTGAGCACGCCCTGGTCGACGAGCGCCTGGACGTAGGTGTCGTCCCGGGTGAGCTGCTGGAAGTCGCCGTCGCGCAGCAGGTAGCAGCGGGAGTCGCCGACGTTCAGGGCGGCCAGGCGGTCACCGGAGAGCAGCAGGGCGGTCACCGTCGTACCCATGCCGTCGCGCGCGTCGTCGTCGGCGACGGCCGCCTCGATGCGCTGGTTCGCGGTCTGCAGCGCGGCGATCAGATCCTGCAGCGGCTCGCCGGTGTCCGGCGCGGTGTCGACGGTGCTGAGCGTCTGCACGAGGATGTCGCTCGCCAGCTCCCCGGCGGGGAGCCCGCCCATGCCGTCCGCCACCACGAACAGTCGATTACCGACGAAGACGGCGTCTTCGTTGTTGGACCGGACCAGGCCCTGATCAGTGGCGGCGACCGCCCGGACAGCAAGCGTCATGGTGCTAAGAGTGCCAAAGCCCAATTCCGTTGTCTCTAGTACCTCCTACGTAGTGTGTGCTGATGATGGCGGGGACACTGGTGGGTCGCGGACCCGCGCCGGACGATCTCCGGCGCGCCGGTGCCCGCGTGCGTGCGCCGGGGACGCCGGTGACGGTGCTGGTCACGGGCGATCAGGGGACCGGCAAGAGCACGCTGGTGAGCGAGTTCCTGCGCACCGCGGAGCCGATTGCGGTGCTGTCCGGCGCGGCGCGGGCGCACTCGCCGGCGCCCTACGACTGGCTGGCCGCGGTCCTGGCCGATCGTGACATTCGCGACATCGGGGTACCCGGGGACGCTCTCGCCTGGCTCGAACAGGATCCCGACGTCCCCCGCGAGCGGTACACGCCGGACGCTCTGCGTCTCGCGGTGACGGCCGTCCGTGCGCTCGTGGGCGGGCGTCCCACCGTACTCGTCGTTGAAGATCTTGCGGCGCCATCTGAGCGCGTTGCGCCCGGCCGACGTGGGCCAGGCCGGCTGCCTGGCCGAGGGGATGGCGAGCAACAACGGCGCCGTACCACATCGGGGCGCACCGGGGCCCCAGACCCTGGCGGCATCGTCCGCGCGGTGACCGTCAACAGCCGACCGCGCGGGGCGGCGCGACAACGCACAGCGGCCTCGGTAACAATCGTCGGCGTGACGACAGCTATCCATCAGCGCATCGCCTCGGAACTCGGGGTCCGGGAAGGACAGGTCACCGCGGCCGTCGAACTGCTCGACGGCGGAGCCACGGTGCCGTTCATCGCCCGCTACCGCAAGGAGGTGACCGGCACTCTCGACGACGCGCAGCTGCGCACGCTCGAGGAGCGCCTCGGCTACCTGCGGGAGCTGGAGGACCGGCGGGCCGCGGTGCTGGAGTCGATCCGCTCCCAGGGCAAGCTCGACGACGCGCTCGAGCAGCAGATCCTCGAGGCCGACACGAAGGCCCGCCTGGAGGACATCTACCTGCCGTTCAAGCCGAAGCGGCGGACCAAGGCACAGATCGCCCGTGAGGCCGGCCTGGAGCCGCTCGCGGTCGGTTTGCTGGAGGACCCCTCGGTGGACCCGAAAGCGGCCGCCGCGGCGTTCGTGGACGCCGAGAAGGGCGTCGCCGACGCGCAGGCCGCCCTGGACGGCGCCCGGGCCATCCTGATCGAGCGGTTCGCCGAGGACGCCGACCTGATCGGCGACCTGCGCGAGCAGATGTGGAAGCGCGGCCGCCTGGTGGCGAAGGTCCGCTCCGGCAAGGAGACCGACGGCGCGAAGTTCTCCGACTACTTCGACTTCGCCGAGCCGTACGCGAAGCTCCCCTCGCACCGCATCCTGGCGATGCTGCGCGGCGAGAAGGAGGACGTCCTCGAGCTCACCATGGAGCCGCACCCGGAGGAGGACGAGGGCTACTTCGAGGGCCGCATCGCCGGCCGCAACGGCATCGGCGACCGGGGCCGGCCCGGCGACAGGTGGCTGGTCGACACGGTCCGGTGGGCGTGGCGGACCCGGATCCTGATCCACCTCGGCGCCGACCTGCGGGTCCGGCTGCGCGAGGCGGCCGAGGACGAGGCGGTCCGGGTCTTCGCGGCGAACCTGCGGGACCTGCTGCTCGCCGCCCCGGCGGGCACCCGCGCCACGATGGGCCTGGACCCCGGCTTCCGGACCGGCGTGAAGGTGGCCGTGGTCGACGCGACCGGCAAGGTGGTCGCCACCGACACGATCTACCCGCACGTGCCGCAGAACAAGTGGGACGAGTCGATCCACCGGCTGGCCGCGCTCGCCTCGAAGCACAACGTCGAGCTGATCGCGATCGGCAACGGCACCGCGTCCCGGGAGACCGACAAGCTCGCCGCCGAGCTGATCAAGCGGCACCCGGAGGCGAAGCTGACCAAGGTGGTCGTCTCCGAGGCCGGCGCGTCGGTCTACTCGGCGTCCGCGTACGCCTCGCAGGAGCTGCCCGGCATGGACGTGTCGCTGCGCGGCGCCGTCTCGATCGCCCGCCGCCTCCAGGACCCGCTCGCCGAGCTCGTCAAGATCGACCCGAAGTCGATCGGCGTCGGGCAGTACCAGCACGACATCTCCGAGGTGAAGCTGGCCCGGTCGCTGGACGCGGTGGTCGAGGACTGTGTGAACGGCGTCGGCGTGGACATCAACACCGCCTCCGCGCCGCTGCTCACCCGGGTCTCCGGGATCACCGCGGGCCTGGCCGAGAACATCGTGCTGCACCGCGACCAGAACGGCCCGTTCAAGAACCGCAAGGAGATCAAGAACGTGGCCCGGCTCGGCCCGAAGGCGTTCGAGCAGTGCGCCGGCTTCCTGCGGATCTCCGACGGCGAGGACCCGCTCGACTTCTCCAGCGTGCACCCGGAGTCGTACCCGGTGGTCCGGACCATCGCGGCGGACGCCGGCGCCGACATCAAGACGCTGATCGGCAACAGCCCGCTGCTGAAGGCGATCCGGCCGGAGAAGTTCGTGACCGACACGGTCGGCCTGCCGACCGTCACGGACATCCTCAAGGAGCTGGAGAAGCCCGGCCGCGACCCGCGCCCGGCGTTCACCACGGCCACCTTCGCCGAGGGCGTCGAGAAGATCGCCGACTTGTCGCCGGGCATGATCCTCGAGGGCCAGGTCACCAATGTGGCAGCGTTCGGCGCGTTCGTCGACATCGGCGTGCACCAGGACGGCCTGGTGCACGTCTCGGCGCTCTCCGACAAGTTCGTGCAGGACCCGCGCGAGGTGGTGAAGTCCGGCGACGTGGTGAAGGTCCGCGTTCTCGAGGTGGACCCGGTCCGCAAGCGGATCTCGCTCTCCATGCGCCTGCAGGACGAGCCGGCGAAGGGCCGCGGCCCGCGCGAGGACCGTGGCGGCCAGCGCGGCGCTCAGGGCGGCCAGGGTGGCGGTCAGGGCCGCCAGGGCGGGCACGGTGGCCGTCAGGGCGGCCAGGGCGGCCAGCAGCGCGGCGGGCAGCCGCGCCAGCAGGGCGGCCAGCGCGGCGGCCAGGGCGGCCGTCAGGGCGGCGGGAACAGCTTCGGCAACAGCGCCATGGCGGACGCGCTGCGCCGGGCCGGCCTGACCCGGGACTAGAACCCCGGGACTAGAACGCGGTGCGGATCTGGGCCCGTCAGCCGGCGGCCCAGATCTTCACGTCGGTGAACGCCACCTCGTACGGGCCCTTCCGCGGCGCGCCCCGCTCGGTGAAGATGCCCAGCACCACCTGGCCGCCGGTGATCTGCTTGTCGGTCAGCATCGCCGACCCGAGCAGCGTGCCGTCGCGGAGCACCTCGAAGTACTCCCCGGTGTAGGAGATCGAGATCAAGGTCGGCGCGGCGCCCAGCTGGATCGGCGCGTCCGCGATCGGGAACGTCTTCAGCACCGTGACCTTGCCGTCGCGGTGCACGCCGAGATAGACGTTCTGCTCGCAGATCCGCAGCTGGTACCCCACGTAGTCCTGGAAGCGGAACCAGATCGCCGCGCAGCTGTCCTTGGTGACCAGCCGCACCCCGACCTCGGCGCGCAGGTCGGCGGGCATCGTGTCGAGCGGGCCGCTGCACCGGTAGGTGCCCTCGATCTCCCGGTGCACCACCAGCGCGTCGTCGAACGAGCAGCTCGCCGTCTCGCTCGGCATCGTGGTGGGCCGCCAGAACAGCTGGCTGCGCAACCCGTCGTGGATCAGCGCCTGGCCCGGCATGATCCCGCCGTCCGGGTTGGCGCCGGCCCCGTCGCCGCCCGGCTGGCGCAGCGACAGGGCCAGCATGACCGCGCCGGCCACCACCGCGGCGATCAGCACGGCGACACCGGCGGGCAGCGCCCAGCGGCGCCCGGCCCGCAGCGGCGGCTTCGGCCCGGCCGGGGCGCCCACCATGGTCGGCGCCTCCGAGATCGGCACCGTGACGATCGAGTTCTCGTCGTAGCCCACCAGACCGGGCGGAATGCTGAGCAGCGGCGCGTAGCCGGTCACCGACTGCGCCTCCACCGCCGCGGCCTTCAGGTCCGGCTGGTCGGCGAAGGCAGCCGCCGTGGCGGCCGGCCGCTCACCGGAGGAGACCAGCATGTCGAGCAGCTCGCGGGCGCTCGGCCGGTTCGCCGGGTCCTTCTCCAGCGCGTGCGCCACCAGATCCCGCAGGGGGCCGCTGAGGCCGTCCAGCCGCGGCGGCTGAGTGAGAATCCGGGCCGCGGTGGCCGGCGGCGAGTCCGCGGCGAACGGCGTCCGCCCGGTGCCGGCGTACGCCACCACGCTCCCCCACGCGAACACGTCCGCGGCCGGCGTGACCGGGGCGTCCGCCTCGGTGCCGAACCGCTCCGGCGCCATGTACGCCACCGTGCCGACCATCTGGTCGGTGCGCGTGTTCGCGCTGGTCGCCTCCATGGCCCGGGCGATCCCGAAGTCGATCACCTTGGGGCTGCCCGGCGCCAGCAGCACGTTACGCGGCTTCAGGTCACGGTGGATCACCCCGGCGCCGTGGATGGCGGTCAGCGCGGTCGCCACCCCGATCGCGACACCGTGCAGGTTGGCGCTGGTCAGCGGCCCGCGCTCCTCGACCACCTCGGCCAGGGTGGGCCCGTCCACGTACTCGACGACAAGATAGGGATGCTCATGATCGGGGTCGGCGTCGAGCACCTCGGCGGTGCAGAACGGCGGCACCTGCCGGGCCCGGTTGACCTCGCTGCGGAACCGGCGCCGGAACTCGTCGTCGTGCGCCAGGTCGGCACGCACCATCTTGACAGCGACGAGCACACCGGCGGCGGTCTTCGCCAGGTAGACAGTGCCCATCCCGCCCTCGCCCAGGCGACCCACCAGCTGGTAGTCGCCGAGGCTTTTCGGGTCCCTCGGCCGCAGCGGCGCGGTCCGTTCCCCCGGCAGTGTTCCATCGACCATCGCTAACGCCCCCCGGCCGCTTTTTGTCGCCGGCTGCACTGTATAGGGCGGGGTCTCCCGCGTTCCTCCCGGAGCCCTCTCCACGGTCTCCCGGAGGAAACGCCATCGTCTCCCGGAGGGGTCTGCACGGTCTCCCGGAGAGATCTGCACGGTCTCCCCGAGCACTCTCTCAGGGTCGGATCCGGGCATCGCCGGATGGTTTCGGCGGCCGGCGGAGCGCAGGCTTGATGCATAAGCCACTACCGGAAAGCGAGACCCACCATGAACGCCGTGCACGACTCGATGGCCCGCCAGGGCCTGGTCCGCCCGCAGGACGGCCGGATGATCGGCGGTGTCTGCGCAGGTCTGGCCCGCCGGTTCGGCCTGGACCCGTGGATCGCCCGGCTCCTCTTCGTGCTGATCCTCTTCGTCATCCCGGGCAGCCAGATCCTGATCTACCCGGTCCTCTGGCTCCTGATGCCGGCCGAGAAGCCCGCCTGGGCCCCGACCAGCACCCCGCCCGCGTCCTTCTGACCCGCCGGCGTCCTTCTGAGATCGAGGCCGCGCTGGCTCGGTTTGGTGGCCGAGTAGCCGGAGGGAGTCTCACCCTCCGGCTACTCGGCGGAGCTGACGGCCGGTAGCCGAGAGCCCGGCTGACGGCCGTCGAAGGGATAAGCCATCTCTCACCGCCACGCACAAGCTCACGCGGTTTGAATTTTCCCAGCCCACCCTCGCCGAATCACCTGTCGCCGTAGTGATACTTACAGGCAACGATCTCGACGTCGCCATCCTTGATCCGGTAGACGAGACGATGTTCCCGATCGATACGCCGGGACCAGAGGCCGGACAACTCGCCGCGCAGCGGTTCCGGCTTGCCGATGCCCTCGTAGCCGTTACGCATCACGTCCGCGATCAGGTCGTTGATTCGCTTGACCAGTTTGCGGTCCGCATGGCTGAGGTACTGCGACCACGCCGTCGTGGAAAAGATCAGCCTCATGCCACGTCCTGCGCCGCGTCCGGGTCGACGAGGGCTCGCTCCTTCCCCTCACCTCGATCGAGCTCGGCCATCGATCGACGCAGGGCCTCCGCATTGCTCGGGCTACGAAGCAGGTACTCGGTCTCTTTCATCGACTCGTACTCGGCCAGCGGCACGATGACGACGGGCTCGTGGCCAGAGCGAGTCACTATCAGCTCCTCGGCGTCGTCGACCACGCTGTCGAGTTCGGCGGCAAGGTTCTGTCGCAGCTGAGTGAAGTTCACCGTGCGCATCTCCACCTCCACGGAAGTACAGAAAATTGTACTCCTCCGTCGGCATCCCCGATCGGGGCGGAAAGCTTTCCGACTCTCACCGATCTCGGAGCCGCCGCCGCAGAATGACGGAAAGACCGACGGGCGGAGGCGACCATGGCCAAGATCCTGATCCTGACCGGCGACGCGGCGGAGGACCTGGAGGTGATGTACCCCTACCAGCGGCTCCTAGAAGAAGGCTACGACGTGGACATCGCCGCGCCGACGGCCAAGAGACTGCAGTTCGTGGTGCACGACTTCGTGGACGGCTTCGACACGTACACGGAGAAGCCGGGTCACACCTGGCCGGCCGACACGGCGTTCGCGGACATCGATCCGGCGGGCTACGCGGCGCTCGTGCTGCCCGGCGGGCGCGCGCCGGAGTACATCCGCAACGACGAGCACTGCCGGCGCATCGTGCGGCACTTCTTCGACAGCGACAAACCGGTGGCGGCGCTCTGTCACGGTCCGCTGGTGCTGGCCGCCTCGGGGGTGCTGGCGGGACGCACCGTGAGCGCGTACCCGGCCTGTGCCCCTGATGTGCGCGCCGCCGGCGCCGCCTTCGCGGACAGTGCGGCGCAGGTGGACGGCGTTCTGGTGACCGGCCGCGCCTGGCCGGACCACCCCGCGTGGATGCGCGAGTTCCTCACCGTGCTGAGGGCGAAGGCGCCGTGCTGACGGCGAAGGCGCCGCGCTGACGGCGAACACGCCGGTCACGATCAGCGAGCGAGGCCAGTGATTTCCCGGACCTTCGTGGTGAGTTGCAGGTCGTCGAGGTAGCCGCGGTGCACGATGGTGCCGGCCGGATCGACGAAGACGTACCAGCTCTGCTGCGCGATCCCGAACCGCTGCCAGATCCGCCCGGCCGGGTCGCTGAGGTGGGTCACCGTGCCGACCTGCATCTCGTCCACGAACTCCCGCATCGCCTCGGTCGTGCCGAGCCCGCCGATGCCGAGCATGCCCAGCCGGTCGCCGTACTCCTCGTGCAGGTCGGCGACCGACTGGGCCTCGCTCGCGCAGGTGGCGCACCAGGGCGCCCAGAACCAGAGCAGCGCGGGCTTCCCGGCCAGGCTGGCGGCGTCGAACGCGGCGCCGGCGAGCGTGGTCCCGGTGAAGGCGAACGCCTGCGGGACGCTCGCGGCGGCGGACGGCGCCGGCGCGCCGGCCTTCGGCAGCGCGGTCTTCGCGGTGGAACAGCCGGCCGCGGCGACGAGCGCCACGATCATTGTCAGAACCAGCTTGGGTACGCGCAAAGCCCGCCTCCGCTTCACTTGACGGCTGTCGGCTCGGTCAGTCGCAGTGCCAGCGCCGGGCAGACGTTGACCGCCTTGCGAGCGCCGTCCTCCAGCCACGGCGGCAGCGGTGTCTGCGGGAACGCCGGGAAACCGTTGTGGTCCAACCGGATGATCTCCGGGGCGACCGCCGAGCAGAGCCCGTGCCCGTCGCACCGCGACCAGTCCAGCGCCAGCTTCCGAGCGCCCTTCTCGGCCGTGTACGGCAGCGGCAGGATGCCCCGTACCTGCTTGCCGCAGCCCTCGCCGTTGGTGTGCGCCCGCACGTCCTCGGCGAAGACCTCCAGCGCGGAGAGCGCGAACCGGGACGTGCCGTCCGGGTGGCTGCACGCTCCCCGGCCCTTGACCAGGCCGGCGGCCTGCCGCACGTTCTCCACCGCGTTGCCGCCGAGCGACACCAGGGTGACCGCGCGGGCCAGGTCGGGCAGGCCGATCCGGCACGGGCCGCACTGACCGGCCGACTCGCCGGCCAGGTACTGCACGACCTGGGCGACCTCGCCGAGCGGGCAGGTGTTGGAGCCGATCGGGATCAGCATGCCCGCGCCGAGCGTGCCGCCGACCTTCGCGAATCCCTTACGGGAGATCGTCACGGTCTGCGCCTGCTCCGCGGTGATCCACTTGCCGTGGTAACCGCCGACCAGCAGGCCGGGGCCGAGGTCGGCGCCGCACATGGTCAGCACGTCCATGAGCGGGGTGCCGCTCGGCGCCTCCACCACGGCGGGCGCGGTGGCCGAGCCGCCCACGGTGAGCATGACCGTGCCGGGCTCCTCCGGGATGCCGACCGAGTTGTACTCCCACGGCCCGATCCGGGCGGCGATCGCCAGCTGGGAGTAGGTCTCCGCGTTGGACAGCAGGGTCGGCAGGCCCATCACGCCGTTGTCGCTGGACCGGACCTTGCGACCGGGCGGGATGTGCGCCTCGCCGTTGATGCCGCGGACCAGCGCGCCGCCCTCTCCGGAGATGAACCGGTGCGGCACCGTGACGATCCGGGTGGGGCACGGCATCTTCCGCTCGGCCAGCGCCTCGGTGATCGAGTTCAGGCCGACGCCGTCGTCGGCGACGCCGATCACGATCTCCTCGGCGTCCAGGGCGGCCGCCGCGAGGGCGGCGCCGTCGAGGATGAGGTGCGGGCCGCGGGTGAGCACGGCCTTGTCCTTCCAGGAGGGCGGCTCACCCTCGGTCGCGTTGACCACGATCACCGGCGGCAACTCCTGCCGGCGGCAGGAGTCGATCACCGCGCGGACCTTGCGGGCGAACGGGAAACCGGCGCCGCCCCGGCCGCGGAGCTCGATCCGGTCGGCGAGCCCGACCAGCTCACCGGAGGAGAGCGCGGCGAATCCGCCGTGCACCTCCTGGTGCGCGATGAGGTCGAGGCGGCCGTACTCGTCGAACCCCGCCGTGATGCGTGGCGTTCCGATCGCCGTGACCGGTGGAACCTGTGCGGTACTCAATTCGCTTCCCTGACGTCACCACGGAGCTGGGAGAAGTAGGACTCGTCGTCGTCGCGTCCCCGGCGGCTGCCACGGCTCTCCCGCTCCAGCGGGGCCGCGCGGCGCGACCGGCGGGACGCCATGTCGACGAGGGCGGGCGAGTCGTCCGGCTCGCCCCACTCGCCGTCGGCGACGTCGACGAATCCGCTGCGGCTGCTGTGCCGGCCGTCGGCGCGGCGGCGCGGCGGTTCCTCGTCGGCGTACCGGCCGCCCCGCGGCTCCTCGTCGTAGCGGGCGGAGCGCGGCCGGGGCACCTCGTCGTAGTCGTCGTCACGGTGACGGCGCGGGCGGTCGTCGTACTCGGGCTCGCGGCGACGGACCGGCGGCGGCTCCTCGTCGGCGTAGCGCCGCATCCGGGTGCCGGTGTCCTCCAGGTCGTCGCGCCGCATCCGGGTCCCGGTCGAGGCCGGGTCGTCGCGCCGCAACCGGGTGCCCGTCGACTCCAGCTCGTCCCGGCGCAACCGGGCACCCGTCGACTCCAGCTCATCCCGGCGCAACCGGGTGCCCGTCGACTCCAGCTCGTCCCGGCGCAACCGGGCACCGGTCGAGGCCGGGTCGTCGCGGCGGGAGCGGGGCGCAGGCTCGTCGTCGTCGAACCGGCGGCCACGGCGCGGCACTTCGCCGTAGATCTCCTGCGACCGTCCGCCCCGGGAGCGCGGGGCGGGCTCGTCGTCGTACCGGTAACGCTCGTCCTCGATGTCGCGCCGCGACATCGCCCGTGTCGACGTGTCGTAACGGTCGTCGTCCTCGACGGCGCGCCGCTGCCGCGGCGCCGGGGCCTCCAGCTCGGCCGGGACACGGTCCTGCGGGTACCCCACGGGGGCCGGGCTGACCGGGTACCCCATGGGAGCCGGGCTGACCGGGTAACCGGCCGGGGCGGGGCTGATCGGAGCGGCCGGGGCCGGGCTGACCGGGCGGGACACCGGCGGGGCGGGCGGTGCCGGCGGAGCGGCCGGCGTCCAGGACTGGGTGATCGGAGCGGCCGGCGCCATCAGGTCCACGACGGGCTCACCACGCCGGCCCGGACGCCGCTTGGGCGCCGGCGAGCCGGTGGGCACCAGCTGGCCGACCGGCTTCAGGCCGGTGCCGGCCGCCGACGAGAAGTCCTTCTTGCGGTTGAGGCTGACCGTGAGGCGCACGGCCAGGCCGACGAGCACGCCGAGCACGCAGACGACGTAGCTGACGGTGACCCAGGTGGCCGCCGGGCGGCCCGCCGAGAGCCCGTGGACCAGGGCGATCGGCCACATCAGGTACGAGATCGAGTGGATGCCCCGCCACATCCACGGCTTTCCCCGGCCGATGAAACGGGACCGGATGATGCCGGTCCACATGACCAGCACCATGATCCAGCCGGAGATGGTGCCGAGGCCGACGTAGAGGTTGTTCCCGGGCAGCAGGAACGGGATGACGATGTCGATGAGCCGGATGTGCTCCTCGGCGTACTTCGTCCAGACGTGCATGACGAGAGCGGTCACCGCGATCAGGCCGGTGGTCCGGTGGGTGGACTGGAGCAGGACCCGCTGGCGGATGCTGAGCACCAGCCGGTCGGTCGCCACCAGGCCGACCATGATCGTGACCGAGAGCGACACCAGGCTGATCACGCCCATGTAGAACTCGGCGTAGATGAAGAAGTAGTAGTAGCCGACTCGGCCGGGCTTCGTCATCATGGCGACGGACCAGAGTGCGGCCAGGACGCTGAGGACGAGCAAGACGATCGCGGTTCTCGAGGCCGGACGCGTGCCGGTGGATCCGACGTCGACCGCCACCCGACTGGCAGCTCGCTGATTGTTCTTCGACCGGGCCATTGACTCCTCGTTTTCCTTGCGTGCGGGCACGTCCCGTGGGCGGTGGGACGCCGGCGTCCGTGGGGGACGCCCCGCGCTCAAGCTCTGCCGGACCCGATCCGTGGCCGTTGCTTTCCCCTGCCGTACCCCGGTCCGTGTCCTCCCCGGATTACGTGGCCCGCCGGGGTTCGGATGAACACCGTCGGAATTTTTTGCGTAGTTGCCCCACTACCCTTCGCTCATGGCGAGCTGAGCTGCCGAAACAGCGAGAAGGTTGCTCTCCTAAGGAAGATTTAAGGAATTCCGTGCGGGTGACGCGGGACACCGGCTGAACCATTCCGGCACTGGCGGCGAACTAAGTAGTGCAGGCGAATCGCTCGCCCTGCCGGGAAGAGGGGGTTCGCCATGCGTCACGGGACTGCCCGGCTCCGTACCAGTCTCGCCGGTACCAGTTTCGTCGGTACCAGCCTCGTCGGTGCGGTGCTGGCCGGCGCCGCGCTGAGTACGACGCTGGAAGCACCGGCCCGCGCCGACGAGCCGGGATTCAGCGTACGGGTGACAGCGCCGGAGACGTTCGCCGCCGGGCGCTCGGCACAGACCGTCACCGCCGTCGTCACCTCGGAGAACCGGCGCTGCCGGAAGGTCCGCTGGGCGCTGCTCGTGCACTCCGGCCTGCAGGACGACCAGCTCCGGGTGGTCCGCGTCGAGGACGACGGCGAGTTCCGGACGACCACCAGCACCGAGGGCGTGACCACCACGATCCTCGACGCCCAGCTGGACCCGGGCACGCTGTGCCGCGGCCGGACCGTCACCGGGCGCTGGCAGGTCGCCTTCACCGGCCCGGACGCCGGCCCGGTGCAGTTCGAGGCGCGGGCGTTCGACGCCCGGGACACCCTGCTCACCGCCGGTGGCGCCACCACGCAGGTGGAGAGCGACACGCCGCCGTCACCGTCGCCCTCGCCGTCGCGCTCCGCGTCGCCGGAGCCGGATCCGGACGAGGAGTCCACCGAGGCGCCGGTCGCCGAGACCCCGGCGGCCGGCGCGGACGACACCGCGTCCGGGGATCCGCAGGCCGCCCTGGTCTCCGAGGACTCCTTCCTGCTCGGCCCCGGACTGATCGTCGGCGGCGTCTTCGTCTTCCTCGGTGTGCTCCTGCTGCTGCGCATCCGGTCCCGGGCCCGAGCCGCCCGGCAGCGGGCCCGGCAGGTGCCGACCGGCTTCTACACGATGCCCGGATCCTCCCGGTAAAGGGCTTCCTGCGGGTGATTTCCCGACTGAACGGGCCGCTACCCTCCGGCGGCCCGTTACGGTGAGGCCCGGTGACACCGTCCACTGGGGAGGGCCTCGTGACCAGGCGTCTTGTGAAAATCTTCGGCACGTTCGGCGCCATCGCCCTGGTCGCGGTGGCGGCGCCGGCCAGCGTCTCGTTCGCCGCGACGGAGGGCATGCCGGCCACGGCGGCGCCGGCCGCCGCCCGGGCCGGCCATGTTTCCGCCGGCACGGTCTCCGGCGACACGGTCTCCGCCGGCACGGTTCCCGGCGGCTCAGTCTCCGCCGGTGGTGCTCCGGCCGGCGCGCCGCGGGTGCCACCCGAGCTGGCCCCGCCGCCCGGCCACGTCGTCAACTCGGTGCTCAAGGCCAGGGGCGTGCAGATCTACGGCTGCACGGCCGGCGCGTGGACGCTCATCGAACCGGCCGCCTCGCTGACCGGGATGCGGCTGCGACCGCAGAAGAAGGTGACCGCGCTGCACTACCGCGGCCCGACCTGGCAGTCGGACCAGGACGGATCGCTGGTCGAGGGCGACGGCGCGTCCGCCGTCCGGGCGCCGTCGGCGCATCCGGACAGCATCCCGCAGCTTCGGATCACCGCGAAGGCGACCCGTGGTGCGGGCGTGTTCGGCGAGGTGACCTACATCCAGCGGCTCGACACCGTCGGCGGCATCGCGCCGGCCGGCTCCTGCTCCGGCAGCGCCACCACTGCCGTCCCGTACCGCGCGGTCTACCGCTTCTTCGTGGCGAAGAGCTGAGAACGGCGGCGACGCTGAGAACGGCGGCGACGCCCAGAGCAGCGGCGACGCCCAGAGCAGCGGCGACGCAGGAGGAGGCACGACAAAGAGCAACCGGCCGGCGTCCGAGATGACGCCGGCCGGTTGCCGGATGGGGAACGTGGATCAGAGAGCCGGGTAGGCGTTCGCCATCAGCTCGGCGAACTGCGCCGGGAACCACGCGCCGGAGATCGGCGCGCCGGCCAGCGCACCCGACATGCTGTTGCCGTTACGGGCGTTGCCCGTGTAGGTCGGGTCGCACATCCGGTCGAAGCCCTTGCCCTCGTCGTTCGGGATCAGCGTGGACGAGCCGTCCGACTCGCCCGGGGGCTTCACCCAGACGTAGGCGTCGATACCGGCGGCCGGGGCCGCGGTGGGACGCTCACCGAGGCCGGCGCCGGCCTGGTTGCACCAGTTGCCGGCGTGGATCCGCCGGTCGATGCGGGACTCGTTGACGAAGGTGTTGACGTCGGTCGAGGTGCTCGCCGCGGCGGGCCGCCCCGAGCCGCCCCAGCCGTTGCGGGAGGTGTCGATCAGCATGCCGATGCCGGAGTCGAAGCCGATCGAGACCAGCTTGTTCCGGAACGCCTGAGCGAAGGAGAGCTCATCGGTGTACTGGTTCCAGTCCACCCACTTCGACTGCCGCACGCTCTGGCCGTTCACCGTGGTGGTCGGCTGGACGAACGGCTCCCGCAGCGCCGAGTAGTTGGCGGTGTTGGTGATGAAGCCGTGCACGTTCTTCACGTTGCCGGACGCCTGGGCGGCCTGCAGCATGATGTCGGCGGTCGGGCCGAAGTTGGAGTCCCAGCCGATCCAGCCGTGGTGCGCGGCGTCCACGTAGTTGTAGACGTTGCCGAGCGCGCCCAGCTTCTGCAGCGCGTACCCGATGCCCTGGACGTATCCGCCGTTGGCCTTCATCGTGTCGCACGTCGCGGTGCCGCCGGGCTGGCCGGAGGTGTTGGTCACCAGGTTCGGCAGCGAGTCGATCTCGACGATGTTGATGATCCGCAGGCTGGCGTACTTCGCGTCGCCCTGGATCGCGGCGATCGGGTCGATGTACTCGGACTTGTAGCGCGGCAGCTCGTTCGGGCCGAGCTCACCGTTGGAGGCGAGCGCGGCGCAGTCCCGGCCGGGCAGGTTGTAGATGACGAACTGGATGTAACCGGCGCCCTGCGCGAGTGCCGCGTCCAGGTGGTCACGCACACCCATGGACCCGTTCGAGCTGCTGCCCGTGGTGCCGTTGATGGCGGCGATCCGGTCGAGCCAGACGGCGGTCGGGTTGTTGGAGACCCGGCTGCCACCGGTCACCGACTCGGCCTTCGCCTTCCACTCCGGGTTCACGTAGCCCTTGGCGCCGGCGTACGGGTTGTCGGCCTTGGTCCCCGGGTTGGGGTTCGACGGCGACGTGGACGGCGAGCTCGACGGGGAGCTGGACGGCGACGTCGACGGCGAGGAGGACGGGGAGGTCGACGGCGAGCCGCTCGGGACGCTGCCGTTGCAGACCACGCCGTTCAGGGAGAAGGAGGTGGGCGCGGCGTTCGTACCCGAGTAGTTGGCGTTGAAGCCGAAGTTGGCGGTGCCGTTCGTGGCGAGCGAAGCGGCCCACGACGGGTTGGTGGCCGTGACGTTCTGGCCGGACTGGCTGACCGTCGCGCTCCAGCCCTGCGTGACCGTCTGGTTGCCGGCGTAGGCCCACTTCAGGTTCCAGCCGCCGCTGATCGGGTCGCCCAGGTTGGTGACGGTGACGTTGGCGGTGAACCCGCTGCTCCACTGGTTCACCGCATAGTCGACGCGACAACCGGCCGCCGCACTGGCACTACCGGCCACAGCGACGGCACCGGCGCCGGCCACGATGCTCACGGCAGCGGCCGCCGTGAGAGCCCGGGCACGGGTGGGGATGGGTCTCATGAGGACTCCTCGAGACGGGGGCGGCGCAAGCGCGCCAGGGAACGAGCCAACACATCGGTGGGGATCGCTGGCCGATGGAGACAGCATTACATGGGAGCGCTCCCAGCGCAATGATCCGGAAACACAGCGGCAACGGGCAGTTCACCGCCGCATTCCGTGGCGTCAGCACCGCCGGCCGAGGCCGTGACAAGGGGCGGCGACCACCGGCGGCGGAGCGCCCGGGGCGCCCGGAAAGATCACCGGGCTGCACCTGATTTGCGACCCCGCGGCGCGGCCGGCGGCTCAACCGGACCGGCGCGGTGCCGACCCTACGACCATGACCGCAGGCAGCGCAGTGGATACAGCCGGGCTCCAGGTGGAGTTCCCCGGCGAAGCGGCCATGACCCCGGACCGGCAGAGCCTCCTGCTGGCCGAACTCGTCGCGTTCATGACCAAGGACACCCCCTCGGTCCAGCACGTTCTCGACCTGACCGGACCGCACCTGCGGGAGATCGCCGGGCTGACCGCCGCCACCGTCTACGAGCTGGACTCGGAGACCGGCATGATGACCGCCACCGCGCGGGTGGGCGAGCCCGGCCGGCGCGACCAGATGGTCGCCGGCAAGGTGTTCCGCACCCCGGCCGGCGGCAAGCCGGTGGTCAGCGGCGAGCAGATGGCGATCCGGCTGCGCATCGGCGGCCAGACCGTGGGCGTCCTGCTGCTCACCGGTTCGGCGCTCGGGGAGCTGCGGGCGGACACCATCGCGACGATGGCGCTGCACTTCGCCACCACCCTGCAGGGGCTGGCCGCGGAGAAGGAGCGGCAGTTCGTCGCGCACAGCAGCGCCACCATCCAGGGACTGTTCGAGCAGGGCATGACGGCCGGCAGCGTGGAGGCCGCCGCCGAGCTGCTGACCCGTGCCGCCACGACCGCGTTCCGCACCGAGCACGCCGGGATGCACCTGATCGACGGCGAGGGCCGGATCCGGTACGTGCACGGCGTCGGCTTCACGCCCGAGATCCGGAAGGGACTGGTCGACAGCCTGCTCGGCAAGGCTGCCACCGACTCCCCGCTGTGGCGCTCGGCCGCCGAGGCGGGCGAGCCGATCCTGGTCGCCGACGCGGCCATGTCCAGGACCCGGTCGAACGGGTTCGTGCAGTCGATCGGCATCCGGTCGTTCATCGCGATGCCGCTGATGTCGCGGACCGGCGCGGTCGGCATCGTGGTGTGCGGCGACTCCAGCAGCGGCCGGGAGTGGAGCGCCCGGGACCGGATCCTGGCGCAGCAGCTGGCCGCCGAGGGCGCGCTGATCCTGGACAGCGCCCGGATGCGGCAGGCCGCCCAGGTGCACGTCGACGAGCTCACCCACCACGCGTTCCACGACTCGCTGACCGGCCTGCCGAACCGGAAGAACCTGCTGGACCGGGCCGGGCAGGCGGTGGAGGCCGCCTACGCCACCGGTACCCGGATGGCCCTGCTGATGCTCGACCTGAACGGGTTCAAGAAGGTCAACGACACTGTCGGGCACCACGTCGGCGACGTGCTGCTGCAGCTGGTCGGCAAGCGCATGCTGGAGGCGGTCCGCGGGCCGGACCTGGTGGCCCGGCTCGGCGGCGACGAGTTCGCGGTGCTGCTCACCGCCGACCCGGACGAGCACGCCGCGGTCCTGGTGGGCGAGCGCATCTGCGCCCGGCTGCGCGAGCCGTTCGACATCGAGGGCGAGGAGGTACGCATCGGCGCGAGCATCGGGGTGGCCCTCTGCCCGGATCACGCGGCCGATTTCGGGGCCCTGATGCGCGACGCCGACGCCGCCATGTACGAGGCGAAACGCGGTGGCGGCGGGGTCCGGGTCGCAGCCCGGTGACGCGCCGATCATGACCAACAAGCCCGGATAAATCGGTCTGAAGGTGGTAATTTCGGGCGGCAACCGACCCGGAAGGACCGCTAGATGCTCGGGACCCACCTGTTAGTGGCCGCCACCGTGCTGGCCACCGGAGCGCCGGCCGGGGCCCCGGCACCCGCCCCGGCCCCGGCACCGGCCCCGGCCCCGGCACTGCGCGGCCCGCTCACCGAGATCACCTTCGCGATCTCGCCCGACCAGGTCACCCGGGGGTCGCGGGTCACCCTCTCCGGGTACGCGGGCGCCGGGAACAGCGGCAACGCGGCCCCGGTCGACGTCTTCTTCCGCCGGACCGAGAACGATCCGTACGTGCGGATCGGGCGCACGACCGCGGCGAGCTCGGGGCGGTTCAGCCTCACCGTGACCGCGACAGCGTCCGGCGACTACGAGGTGCTCTACCGGGGCAACAAGCGGCGCGGCCAGGCCTCCGCCAGCGACTATCTGGCGGTTTACACGACCCGTACCGTCACGCGGCTGATCTATGCCTGGACCGCCACCCGGATGCAGTGCCACACGGTCTGCCGGGCGCACGGCCCGGACCTGACGCTCGGCACCGGGCCGGTGCACCTCAGCTTCCGGCGTGACTGCGGGCCGACCCGGTCGGGCGGCAGCCTGGGCTTCACCCGCGACCCGTGGAACAGGCACGAGCCCGGCGACCCCGGCTGGCGGGACTTCAAGGACGGCGCCGGGCCGGTGGAGTTCGACCTGGCGCCCACCGAGCGGAACGGGCACTTCTATCTGACCTGGTCCAGCGTGCAGCGCGAGCGCGGCCAGGCAACGCTCTGCGACCTCTCGTTCACCGCCACACAGACCGTGAACGAGATCACCTACGTCTAGCCCCCGAGCGTGTGGCTTTGAGGTGCGCTCCGCACCCGAACTCCCCACACACGAGCGGAACCACCCGCGTGTGTTGAACTGAGGTGCGGATCGCGCCCCAACTCCACACGCGCGGGCCGGGCGAGCACCGCGTGTTGAATTCGGGTGCGGATCGCACCCCAACTCCACACACGCGGGCGGGCCCAGCACCGCGTGTTGAATTCGGGCGCGGATCGCACCCCAACTCCACACGCGGGGGGCTGGTGGGGCTAGACGAAGGCGCCGTGGCCGGTCACCGCCCGGCCCACGATCAGCGAGTTGATCTCGCGGGTGCCCTCGTAGGAGTAGAGCGCCTCGGCGTCCGCCACGAACCGGCCGATGTCGTAGTCGAGCACGATGCCGTTGCCGGCCAGCAGCTCACGGGCCCAGCCGACGACCTCGCGCATCCGGGTCGTGCAGTACGCCTTCGCCAGCGCCGAGTGCTCGTCCTTGTAGACCCCCTCGTCCTGGAGCTGGGCCAGCCGCACGCACATCCCGAGCGACGCCGTCACGTTGCCGACCATCCGCACCAGCAGGTCCTGGACCAGCTGGAACTTGGCGATCGGGCGGCCGAACTGCTCCCGCTCCTTCGCATAGTCCAGGGCGATCTCGTAGGCCGCCAGCATCACGCCGACCGCCTGCCACGCGACGCCCGCGCGGGTCTGCCGGAGGACCTTCGCGGTGTCCTTGAAGGAGGTGGCCCGCTGCAGGCGATCGGCTTCCGGCACCCGGACGTCGTGGAGGGTGATGTCCGCGTTCTGCACGATCCGCAGCGCGATCTTGTTCTCGATCTTGGTGGCGGTGAGGCCCGGCGCGTCGCCCGGCACCACGAATCCCTTGACCTGATCGTCCGAGGTGTCGCGGGCCCACACCACGATCAGATCGGCGAACGTCGCGTTGCCGATCCAGCGCTTCGCGCCGTTCAGCACCCAGGAATCGCCGTCGCGCGTGCAGGTCGTGCGCAACCCGGCCGCCACGTCGGAACCACCCGTCGGCTCGGTCAGCGCGAACGCCCCGATCTGGTCGAACGCGGTCATCGCCGGCAGCCACCGCTCCTGCTGCTCGGGCGACCCGCAGGTTTGGATGCTGCCCATGGCGAGGCCGGCGTGCACGCCGTAGAACGTCGCCATCGACGCGTCCGCGTGGCCCATCTCCAGCGCGAGCCATCCGTTGAGCAGCGATGACCGTTCCGCACCGGCCAGCCCGAGCCCGGCGAACCGCTTGATCAGGTGGGTCGGGAACTCGGCTCTGGACCAGTACTCGTTCGCGATCGGCGTCACCTCGGACGCCAGGAAGTCCCGCACGCGCTGAACGATCGCGGACTCGTCCTCCGTCAGGAGGCCCTGAAAGGCGTAAAGATCTCCGGCAAGCATGTTCCGTTCGTACCCCCACGACGCCGCACCTAGACTTCGGTCCCATGCTCACCATGCAGGATGCACTGGCCCGGTTGACGGCGTATTGGACAGATCAGGGCGCGCTCGTCGTCCAGCCGATGAACACCGAGGTCGGCGCCGGCACCCTGAACCCGGCGACGTTCCTGCGCGTGCTCGGCCCGGAACCGTGGAAGGTCGTCTACGTCGAGCCGTCGGTGCGCCCCGACGACTCCCGGTACGGCGAGAACCCGAACCGCCTGCAGACGCACACCCAGCTCCAGGTCGTCCTCAAGCCCGACCCCGGCAACCCGCAGGAGCTCTACCTGGGCAGCCTCCGGGCGATCGGCATCGACGTCGCCGCCCACGACGTGCGGTTCGTCGAGGACAACTGGGCCTCCCCCGCCCTCGGCGCCTGGGGCCTGGGCTGGGAGGTCTGGCTGGACGGGCTGGAGATCACCCAGTTCACCTACTTCCAGCAGGCCGGCGGCCTGAACCTCGACCCGGTCAGCGTCGAGATCACCTACGGCATCGAGCGCATCATCATGGCGCTGCAGGACAAGACCCACTTCAAGGAGATCGAGTACGCGAAGGGGGTCAGCTATGGCGAGGTGTTCGGCCAGTCCGAGTACGAGATGTCGCGCTACTACCTCGACGACGCCGACATCGAGGCCAACCGGAGACTGCTCGACCTCTACGCCGGCGAGGCGCAGCGGATGATCGACGCCGGCCTGCCCGTCCCGGCGCACACCTTCGTGCTGAAGTGCTCGCAGGCGTTCAACGTCCTCGACGCCCGCGGCGCCGTCTCCACCGCCGAACGGGCCGCCGAGTTCGCCCGGATGCGCCGCCTCGCCGGTGAGGTCGCGAAACTCTGGGTGGCCCGCCGCGCCGAGCTCGGTCTCCCCCTCGGGACCGCGCCGGCCCTCGACGCCGCACGACCGGCGGCCAGCACCCAGACCAGCAGCGACGCGCGCACCCTGGTCTTCGAGATCGGCACCGAGGAACTGCCGCCGGGCGAGCTGCGCTCGGCCCGGGCGCAGCTGTCGCGGCTGGTCACCGAGGGTCTGGCGGGCACCCGGCTGGCCCACGGCGAGATCCGGGTCTACGGCACGCCGCGCCGGCTCATCACGGTGGTCCAGGCGGTGGGCGCGCGCGAGGACGATCACGTGCGCCAGGTCAAAGGACCCAAGACCGCCGCCGCGTACGGGCCGGACGGCGCGCCGACCAGAGCACTGGAGGGCTTCGCCCGGTCCCAGGGGGTAGCCGTCGACTCCCTGACGACCGTGGAGATCGGGGGCGTACCCCATGTGGTCGTCGAGAAGCAGGAAGCCGGCCGCGCGGCGCCCGCCGTGCTCGCCACCGTGCTCGCGCAGGTCGTCACCGGCCTGCGGGCCGCCAAGAACATGCGCTGGAACGACCCGAAGCTGTCGTTCAGCCGGCCGATCCGCTGGCTGACGGCGCTCTGGGGCGACGACGTGGTGCCGGTGACCGTCTCCACGCTCGCCGCCGGGCGCACCACCCGGCTGCTGCGCACCGCCGCCGAACCGGTGATCGCAATCGAGTCGGCCGAGACGTTCCTGGAGACGCTCGGGGTGAACGGCATCGTCGCCGACCACGAGGACCGCTGGGAACTGATCGTGATCGGGGCGCAGGACCTCGTCTACCCGGACGGGAAGATCGACGTCAAGGGCGAGGCGGCCCTCATCGATCAGGTCACCGACCTGGTGGAACAGCCGCTGCCGCTGCTCGGGACGTTCGACGAGTCGTACCTGGACCTGCCGGACGCGGTGCTCACCACGGTGATGCGCAAGCACCAGCGCTACCTGCCGGTGCGGGACGCGGACGGCGCGCTGCTGCCGATGTTCGTGACGGTGGCGAACGGGCCGGTCGACGTCGAACTGGTCCGGGCCGGCAACGAGGCGGTGCTGCGGGCCCGGTACGAGGACGCGGCGTTCTTCTACCGCGCGGATCTCGCGACGTCGCTGGAGGACATGCGGTCCCGGCTGGACCGGCTGACGTTCACCGACAAGCTGGGGTCGATGGCGGATCGGGCGTCGCGGATCTCCGCTCTCGCGCGTGCCCTGGCCGCCGGCCTCGGAGTGTCGCCGGGTGCGCTGGAGCGGGCCGCGTCGCTGGTGAAGTTCGACCTCGGGTCGCAGCTGGTCACCGAGATGACCAGCCTGGCCGGGGTGATGGCGCGGGACTACGCGTTGCGCGCCGGTGAGGAACGGGCTGTCGCGCAGGCGGTGTACGAGGCCGAACTGCCCCGCAACACCGGGGACGAGCTGCCGCGTACCGTCACGGGTGCCCTGCTCTCGGTGGCCGACCGGCTGGACGTGATCGCCGGACTGGCCGCGACCGTCGGCCTGCCCACCGGCAGCAGCGACCCGTTCGCGCTGCGCCGCGCGTTCCTCGGGCTGATCGCGGTGCACCGGGCGACGCCCGCGCTGGCCGAGCTGGACCTGGTCGACGCTCTGCGGGTGGCCGCCGCGGCGCAGCCGGTGCCGGTCGCGGCCGACGTGGTGCCGGCGTGTGCCGACTTCCTCGCGAAGCGGCTCGAGCAGGTGCTCACCGAGGAGGGGCAGCCGGTGGACCGGGTCCGGGCGGTGCTGGCCCGTGAGGGCCGGCCGGCGCGGGTGGACTTCCTGCTGGCGCAGCTGGGTTCGGCCGTCGACGATCCGGACTTCCGGGCGGTGGCGGCTGCGGTGCAGCGGGCCCGGCGGATCGTTCCCGCGGGCACCGAGTCGTCGTACTCGGCTGCGGCGTTGACGGAGCCCGCGGAGCTGGCGTTGCACGCTGCGGTGGGCGCCGTCTCTGACTTCTCGGACATTTCCGGATTTGTGGGGGCGACGCGGGGGCTCGTCGCGCCGCTGAACACGTTCTTCGACGAGGTGTTCGTGATGGCCGACGATCCGGCGCTGCGGGCCGCCCGGCTGGGTCTGCTCGCCACCGTCCGGGACCTCGGCGAGGGACTGCTCGACTGGGCTCACCTGCGCCTCCAGTGAATGCCGTACCCCCGGCCCCCGGTTGTGCCGTCGCCGGTCGCCGGTTGCGCCGTCGCCGGTCGCCGGTCTCGCGCAGCGGGGGCTGCGCGACCGCTGGGAGTCAGGGGCCCGGAGCGGCGCGGGTGGGAACGCACCGACGCCCGCCCGGCGCGGACGAGAGCACACCCAACCCCGCCCGGCGCGGGATGAGGGCACACGCAAGCCCGCCCGGCGCGGGATGAGGGCACACGTAAGCGGCCCGTGCGTCCTCATCCCTGCCCTGGCGTCGACGTAAGCGCACGATGACGTTATGTGCGACCTCATCCACGCTTGATCACCGATTCCGGCCGATTGACGGCCGCGCTGTCGCCACCCCGGGACACCGAGATCCCGCGCCGGCTCCGCGCCCGATGCGCCAGCCCCGCCCGGTGCGCCGGCCCCGCCCGGTGCGCCGGCCCCGCCCGGTGCGCCAGTTCCGCGCCCGGTGCGCCGGTCGTTCACCCCCCCGGGGCAGCCCCCACATCGACGCGACCGCCTGCGTAGGCTCCGCGGGACGGGTCCGAGGTCGGGAGGGGCGGTTACCCGTACCGCAATGGCTTCTCCTCGTTCATGAGGGCTTCTCTCTCCCGACGAATCGGTCACCTGGACTTTCGGCGGACAGTCCGGCGGCACGCGCCGGACCCGAAAATCTCGTGGAGGAGAACGTGGCAGATCGCCGTCAGGTGCTGCGCATCGGAGCCGCGGCCGCCGCCGCTCCCGCGCTCGCCGGCACCATGGCCGCACCCGCGCTGGCCCGGCCCGGTGAGAAGGCCGCGCAGGCCGGGGCCGTGCTGGCCGGGACCGGCAGGAAGGCCGCGCCGCTGATCGTCGGGCACCGGGGCGCCTCCGGCTACCGGCCGGAGCACACGCTCGCGGCCTACGAGCTCGCGGCGCGGATGGGCGCCGACTACATGGAGCCCGACCTGGTCATCACGAAGGACGGCGTGCTGGTGTGCCGGCACGAGCCGGAGATCGGCGGGACCACCGACGTGGCGTCCCGGCCGGAGTTCGCGAACCGCAAGCGGACGGTGCTGCTCGACGGTGTCAGCGTCACCGGCTGGTGGACGCACGACTTCACCCTCGCCGAGCTGAAGACGCTGCGGGCGACCGAGCGGATCCCGGCGATCCGGCAGCAGAACACGCTGTACGACGGCCGGTTCGAGGTGCCGACGTTCCAGGAGGTCCTGGACCTGCGTAAGCGCCTGTCGAAGGAGCTCGACCGGGATCTCGGCGTGTTCCCGGAGACGAAGCACCCGACGTACTTCAAGAATCTGGGTCTTGCTCTGGAAGGGCCGCTGGTGCGGACGCTGCGCCGCAACGGCCTGGACCGGCGGGGCGCGAAGGTGTTCGTGCAGTCGTTCGAGGCCGCGAACCTGCGGGAGCTCGCCGACAGGTACCGCGTCGCGGTGCCGCTGGTGTTCCTGACCGGCGCGACCGGCGGCCCGTTCAACGACCCGCGCAGCTACGCGGACTACCTGACCCCGGCCGGGCTGAAGGAGCTCAACGACTTCGTGAGCGGCCTCGGCCCGGAGAAGACCCAGATCATCCCGCGGAAGGCGGACGGCACGCTCGGCACGCCGACCAGCCTGGTCCGGGACGCGCACCAGGCGGGCCTGAAGGTCATCCCCTACACGTTCCGGGCGGAGAACTCGTTCCTGCCGGCGGAGCTGCGGGTGGGCACCGACCCGAGCGCCTACGGCAAGGCCATCGACGAGCAGGTCACGTTCCTCCGTACCGGGATCGACGGTCTTTTCACCGACAACCCGGACGTGGGCGTCCTGGCCCGCACGCTGATCTGATCAACAAAAGGCCCGGCGCTCTGATCAACGAAAGGCCCGGCGCTCTGATCAACGAAAGGCCCGGCGCTCTGATCAATGAAGGGCCCGGCGCGTGGAACGCGCCGGGCCTCAAGAACTATTTCTCGACCAATGTCGGGAGAATTCCCGAGAAGTCCAGCTTGTAGCCGAAGCCGCTCGCCACGATGAACAGCAGGCCGAGCAGCACGCCCAGCACCACGACCGCGAAGAGCAGGTAGCCGATCACGGTGCCGAGCGGGCGGCGGTTGCCGGCCACGGTGACCCCGCTCTCGCTGACCGTGGCCTCGCCGGCGCCCCAGGCGAGCGAGCGGATGCCGAGGGCGAAGAGCACCGGCAGGCCGGCGCCGAGGAGCAGTCCGGCGAGGAGTACCCGCCAGGCGCCGTCGAGGGCGAATCCGAGGTTGTGCATGGTCGCCTCTCTCAGCTGGCCGGAGCCGGGACGGGGGGCTTCTCGGAGATCGCGGAGATCTCGCTGCCGTCCCACTCGTCGTTGACATTGTCCGCGTCGACCCGGCCGGACCGCGACCGCAGCCACATCCCGACCGAGACCAGTACGAGCAGGGTGAACACCACGAGCGCGCCGGCCATCCCGCCGACCGCGTCACCGATCCACCACATCAGCGCGCCGACCAGGCCGGCCGCGGGCAGGGTGATCAGCCAGGCGCCGACCATGCGGCCGGCGACCGCCCAGCGGACCGTGGCGCCGGGACGGCCGAGGCCGGAGCCGAGCACCGAGCCGGTGGCGACGTGCGTGGTGGAGAGCGCGAACCCGAGGTGGCTGGACGCCAGGATGACGGCGGCGGCGCCGGACTGCGCGGCCGTGCCCTGCGGCGGGCTGATGTCGGTCAAACCCTTGCCGAGGGTACGGATGATCCGCCACCCGCCGAGGTAGGTGCCGAGCGCGATGGCGAAGGCGGCGGACACCTTGACCCAGAGCGGGATGTTCGCGGTGTCGCTCCAGTGGCCGCTCGCGATCAGCGCCAGCGTGATCACGCCCATGGTCTTCTGCGCGTCGTTGGTGCCGTGCGCCAGGGAGACGAGCGAGGCGCTGCCGATCTGGCCCCAGCGGAAGCCCTTGTCGGTGAAGCGCGCCGCCACACCCGCCGTGATCTTGAAGATGATCCAGGTGCCGGCGGCGGCGACGACGGCCGCGATGACCGGGGACAGCACCGCCGGCAGCAGCACCTTGCCGACCACGCCGTCCAGCTTCGAGCCGTCGCCGTTCCAGTTGACGCCGCCCCAGCCGAGGCCGGCGATGGTCGCGCCGACCAGGCCCCCGAAGAGCGCGTGCGAGGAACTGGAGGGGAGGCCGACCAGCCAGGTCAGCAGGTTCCAGACGATGCCACCGACCAGACCGGCCAGGATGATCAACAGGAGACCGCTGCCGCCGTCGGCGAGGAGCTCGGTTTTCGGCGCGCCGGTCTTGTCCTGGATCTTGACCACGGCGTTGGTGACGGTGAGCGCGACCTCGACGGAGAGGAAGGCGCCGACCAGGTTCAGGATCCCGGAGAGCGCGACGGCGGTTTTGGGCCGTAGCGCCTTTGTCGCGATGGAGGTGGCCATCGCGTTCGCGGTGTCATGGAACCCGTTGGTGAAATCAAAGGCCAGGGCCGTGAGGACCACCAGCGCCAAGATCACGGATGTTTCTGTCACGCCGTGATCGTGACCGACACACCCGCGCGGCGGCCAGAGGGTGAGCGGCACATGTACAAGGTTCCGCTCGCGTTTACCTGCCGTTTTCCAAATATGAACGGACGGTGATCGCATCGGCATCTGTGCGTGATGTCAACGCACGACGCATGAACATTTCTTTATGTACGTTCGGACGGTAACGCAATACCGGCCGGACCCAGTGGTCCGGCCGGCATCGACGAGCAACGATCACTCAGTGGGCTCCAGGACCACCTCCGCGGTGCCGGTCTGCGGCGGGGCGCCGGTGTCCGTGTACGAGGCCACGAAGACCGCCGTCAGCCCCTCCGCCCCGGCGTGCCCCGGGTCCACGAACGTCGTGATCGATCCGGTGCAGCCGGCCGACGTGGAGAGCGGGTGACCGTGCTCCGCGTGACCGAGGATGTACGTCACTGTCACCCGCGCGCAGTCCACCGGCTGGTCGTCGGTGACCTGCACCTCGTAGTTCACCGTGTCGCCGAACTGGAACGGCTGCCCCTCGACCGGCGTCACGAACTCGACGGCCGGGGCCAGGGTGCCGACCGGCAGGATCACCTCGGCGGACGCGGACCGTCCGGTGCTGTCGGTGACCTTGAGGACCGGCCGGTAGTTGCCGTTCTCGGTGAACGTGTACGTGGCGTTCGGCTGCCGCGAGTCGACCCGGCCGTCGGCGTCGAAGTCCCACGCGTACCGCAGGGCGTCGCCGTCCGGATCGACGGTGCCGGCGCTGGAGAACGACACGGTCAGCGGCGCCTCACCCGAGGTGGGCGTGGCGGTGACCCGCGGGATCGGCGTCCGGTTGCCGCGGACGTAGTCGAACCGGGAGAGCTGGGCGTCCGGGTTCTCGGCGAAGTACCCGTCGCCGTACTCCAGGACGTAGAGCGCGCCGTCCGGGCCGAACTCCAGGTCCATCGGGTTGTCGAAGACCAGCTCCGGCAGCACCGGGTCGATCTGCGTGACCTGGTTGCGGCGGTCCAGGTGGAACGCCTTCACGTAGTCCCGGGTCCACTCGGCGAACAGCGGCAGGCCGTCGAACGTCTCCGGCCACTTGATCGGCGAGCGCAGCCGCTTGTCGTAGTCGTAGGCCGGCCCGCCCATCGGGCCGATGCCACCGGTGCCGAGTTCGGGCCACTGGGCGCTGGCCCCGTACGAGTAGGCGACCTCGGCCCGCTCCACCGGCGGCAGGTTGCGCAGCCCGGTGTTGTTCGGCGACTCGTTGACCGGCGCCGCGCAGTTGAACGGCGCCCCGGAGACGCCGGTGGCGAAGTCGTAGTCGACGTAGGGCATGTCCGGCTGCACGCAGTACGGCCAGCCGTAGTTCGCCGGCTTGTCGATCGCCATCCACCGCCCGTGCCCGGCCGGTCCGCGCGCCGGGTTCGCGGCCTGCGCGTCCGGTGAGTAGTCGGCCATGTAGACCACGTTCGTGTCCGGGTCGACGGTGAACCGGAACGGGTTGCGCAGGCCCATCGCGTAGATCTCGGGCTTGGTCTTCGGGGTGCCCGGCTTGAACAGGTTGCCGCGCGGCACGGTGTACCGGCCGTCCCGGCCGACCTTGATCCGCAGCAGCTTGCCCCGCAGGTCGTTGGTGTTGGCGGAGGTGCGCTGCGCGTCGAAGACCGGGTTGCGGTTCGCCCGCTCGTCGATCGGCGCGTACCCGCTGGAGAAGAACGGGTTGCTGTCGTCACCGGTGGAGAGCAGCAGGTTGCCCGCCCGGTCGAAATCGATCTTGCCACCGACGTGACAGCACTGGCCGCGGTCGGTCGGCACCTGGAGGATCTTCTGCTCGGTGTTCAGCTTCAGCGTGTTGCCGACCAGCTTGAACCGGGACAGCTGGAGGTGCCCCTTGAACGGCGCGAAGTCGGCGGCGGTGCCCTCCGCCGGCGCGTCGCCCTCGTTGACCCCGGGGGTCGCCGGGTCGTCGGTCGGCGTGTTCAGCACCGGCGAGTAGTAGACGTAGACCCACTTGTTGTGCTGGAAGTCCGGGTCGATCGCGATGCCCTGCACGCCCTCCTCGTCGTGCAGGTAGACCGGGATCGTGGCGGCGAGGACGTTGCGGCCGGTGGAGGGCTCGTGGATGCGTACCTCGCCGGTGCGGGCGGTGTGCAGCACCCGCCGGTCCGGCAGCACGGCGAGCGCGATCGGCTCGCCCGGGAAGTCGTCGAGGGTGACCTTCTGGAAGTCGGAGGACGGCGGGAGGTCGTGCCCGGGATGGGCGACGGCCACGGCCGGGGCAACCAGGACGGCTGCTCCGGCGAGCGTGAGAACTGCGAGTCGGCGCAACATCAGAAACGGAGCCCCTTCAGGTACGCGTATCCGCGCTGAGCGGTGACCAGGGCGTCGGCGGGAGTCCGGGGCGGAGAGCCGGCGTCGTCACGCTCCACGATGTACTCGACCAGTCCCGCCTCACGGGAGTGCTCGAAGATCCGGCCGAAGTCGATCAGGCCGTCACCGGGGTCGGCGAAGCTGGCGTTGGCGTCCAGGTCCTTGACGTGGACCTGGCGGATCCGCCCGCGATGCTTCTTGATCAGGTCGACCGGGTCGCTGGCCCCGCGGTACGCCCAGAACAGGTCGACCTCCAGGTGCACGAGACGCGGGTCGGTCTCGCCGGTGAGGATGTCGAATCCGGTCACCCGGGTGCCCGGCCGGACGTTCTGGGTCTGCGGGAAGAACTCGGCGTGGTGGTTGTGGTAGCCGAAGCTCAGCCCGGCCTGGCGGGCCAGCGCTCCGGCTTTGTTGAGGTCGGCGGCGAAGGCCCGGTAGACCGCCGCGTCCCGGATCGGGCCGGTCGGGCCCTGGCCGAAGAACGGGTGGACGATGAACTTGTTGCCGACGATCGCGGCGTCCTCGAGGGCGCGCTTCCAGGTGTCGGCGTTGAACGGCTGCGGGATGCCGACGTGCCCGGAGGTGGCGCGGAGGCCGGCGTTGTCGAGGGCGGCGCGGAACTGCGCGGCGGTGCGGCCGACGAAGCCGGCGTGCTCGATGCGGGTGTACCCGATCTCGGCGAGCTCCGCGAGGCTGCCCTCCAGATCGATGGCGAGCTGGTTGCGCAGCGTGTAGAGCTGCACGCTGATCTGGTCCCGTGGTACGCGGCTGAGCCTTCCGTGTCCCCCGGATCCGGCGGTGGCGGCGGCCGCGGGTGTGGCGAGCGCACCGGCGGCTCCGGCCGCTGCGGCGGCGCCGAGCAGCCCGCGGCGACTGAGTGACTGCGGCATTGCGGTCCCCCCTTATCGATCCATCTACATGAATCGAGAGGTTACCGAGGTGTTTCGTCCACAGTGAAGCTAAGTTTCTTCAGATCAAGCAAAAGTTCCCGCACACACAGCAAAACCCCGCCGCCGCGCCGCGGGGTTCGCCGGTCCTGATCAGGAGATACGGGCTTCCGCGTCGGTCGCCGCGATCGCGTCGGCCAGCACGGAAAGGCCCGAACGGGCCTCCTCCACGGTGAGCGTGAGCGGCGGGCCGAGCCGGATCACGTTGCCGTAGAGCCCGCCCTTGCCGACCAGCAGCCCGCCCTCCCGGCACCTGTCGAAGACCCGCAGCGTGGCGGCCGGGTCCGGCTCGGTGGTGCCGGGGCGGACGAACTCGACGGCGATCATCAGCCCGCGTCCGCGCACCTCGCCGACGATCGGCGCCGTGATCTCGCGCAGGCCGCCGAGCAGGATCGATCCGACCCGTTGCGCGTTACCCTGCAGGTCGTGGTCGAGGACGTAGTCGAGCACCGCGTTGCCGGCCGCCGCGCTGACCGGGTTGCCGCCGAACGTGGAGAAGCTGATCGCCGGCACCGCGTTCATCACCGCGGCCCGGCCGACCACGCCACCGAGCGCGAACCCGTTGCCGATCCCCTTGGCGAAGGTGATCAGATCCGGGACGACGCCGTGCGCCTGGTACCCCCAGAAGTGCTCGCCGGTGCGGCCCCAGCCGGTCTGCACCTCGTCGGCGATCAGCAGGATGCCGGATTCGGAGAGGACCTTCTGGTACGCGCCGAGCAGCCCGTCCGGCCCGTGGACGAACCCGCCGACCCCCTGGATCGGCTCGGCGATCAGCGCCGCCACGTCGCCCGCGGTGACCGTGGCGAGCACCTCGCGCAGGTCGTCGACGGCCGCGTCGAGCAGGTCGCCGCCGGACAGCCCGGCCATCCGGCCGCGCAGCCGGTCGGCGGAGGAGAGCCAGTTCACCGTGAGCGGGCTGAGCGAGCTCGACGACCAGCTCCGGTGCCCGGTCACGGCCATGGTGGCGAACGTCCGGCCGTGGTAGCTGTTCTTGATCGCCAGGATCTGGTTGGAACGGCGCACGTTCGCGGCGAAGAGCAGCGCCGACTCGTTCGCCTCGGATCCGGAGTTGGTGAAGAAGACCCGCGCGTCCGGGATGCCGGAGAGCCGGGCGATCTTCTCGGCGAGCTCGACCTGCTGCCGGATCAGGTAGAGCGTGGAGGTGTGCGCGACGCCGGTGCCGATCTGACGGCGGACCGCGTCGCTGATCTCGGCGATGTCGTAACCGATCATCGTGGTCAGCACCCCGCCGAAGAAGTCCAGGTAGGTGCGGCCGTCAGCGCCGGTGACGTGACGACCACGTCCGGACACGATCTCGATCGCGTCGTCGCCGTAGTACACCGGCATCCAGCCGGGCATGACCGCTCGATGCCGTTCCAGCAGACTCATCCGGTCTCTCCTCCTCAGGAATTCAGCGCCAGCCGTGGGGATGTCCCTGGCCGCGCCGGCCGCTGCCGCGGCTGGTCGGGAAGGCGGCCGAGGCGAGCACCCCGGCCAGGTCGTCGTAGCCGCCGGCGACCAGGCCGGCGGTGATCCGCAGGTGGTCGGCGGGCAGCGGGCCGACGCAGAACGGCGCGCCGGGCGCCGCCGCGACGCCGTGCGCGGCCAGGGCGACCATCGCGCTCTGCTGATCGGAAACGGTCATCCACAGGTTGATGCCGTCGGCCGCGGTGGCCTCGGCGCCGCGTGCGTGCAACACGGCCAGCAGGGCGGCGCGACGCGCCGCGTAGGTCTCCCGGGCGGCGGAGACCTGGGCGATCACCCGCCGGTCGGTGAGCAGGTCCAGCAGTACGTGTTGCAGCAGCCGGCTGGACCAGCCGGGACCGAGCAGCCGCCTGTCGCAGACCGCGTCGATCACGTGCGCCGGGCCGCCCACCGCCGCGAGCCGCAGGTCGGGCCCGTGACTCTTGGAGAAGCTGGCGACGTGCACGGTCCGGCCGGGCAGGTGCGTGCCGATGCTGACCGGCGGCGCGGTGGCGATGTCGCCGGCGTGGTCGTCCTCGACGACCAGGACGTTCGGCGCGTGCCGCAGGATCTCGGCCAGCTCCCGCGCCCGGCCCGGGTCCATGCTGGTCCCGGTCGGGTTCTGGGCGCGGGGCTGGAGGAAGAGCGCGACCGGCCGGTACTCGCGCAACATCCGGCGCAGCGCCGCCGGATCGAGCCCGCCGGCGTCCAGCGGCACGCCGATCACGGTGGCGCCGACCGCCTGGAGCAGGTCGAGCAGCGGCGCGAACGCCGGGTTCTCGACGAGCACGTGGTCGCCGAACCGCAGGGTCGCGCCGGCGATCCGGTCCAGGGCGTCCATCGCGCCGTCCACCACGGTGAGGCGTTCCGGCGGGTACGGCCACCGCTCCCGCAGCACCGCTTCCAGCTCCGGCAGCACCGGGTCGTCGAGATAGCTGCCGGCCCACCGCCCGTCGCCGATCCGGCGCAGCGCCTCGCTGAGGTCGGGCAGCAGCGCGGGGTCCGGCACGCCGGTGGACAGGTCCCTCGGCAGCGTCACGCTGACCCCGCCGAGCTGGGTGTATCGCAGCCGCTCCCGGGGCGGCAGCGGACCGGAGACGAACGTGCCGGACCGGCCGCGGGTCTGGATCGCCCCGGCCAGGATCAGGCTGCGCCATGCCTCGCTCACCGTGGTGGGACTGACACCGAGTTCGGTGGCGACCGAGCGCACGGTGGGCAACCGGATCCCGGCGGGCAGCCGCCCGGCGGTGATCAGCCGGCTCACGGCCGCCGCGATGCCCCGCGCGCTGCGGTCCTGAACCGCCCCGGTGATCAGAGTCAGCAAATTATCCTCTCCGAAACATTCCGTAACGTTCGGGCAATTGTTCGCCTCAATGTGTGTCGTTAGTGTCCTACGGCATCCGGCCGGGACAAGCAACCCCTGGCGCAGGACACACACCGAGGAGTAAACACACGATCACAGGCGCTTTTCCTGGCGCACTGCGCGTGCGAAAGATCAAAAGAGAGGGGCCGCAATGACGACCAGCGTCGTCCGCGCCGCCCTCGTCCAGACCACCTGGACGGGCGACAAGGAATCGATGATCAAGGCACACGAGGATTACGCTCGTGAAGCCGCCGCCCAGGGCGCGAAAGTGATCTGCTTCCAGGAGCTCTTCTACGGCCCGTACTTCTGCCAGGTGCAGGACGCCGCGTACTACGAGTACGCCGAGTCCATCCCCGGTCCCACCACCGAGCGCTTCCAGGCCCTCGCCGCCGAGCTGGGCATGGTCATGGTCCTGCCGATGTACGAGCAGGAGCAGCCCGGCGTCCTCTACAACACCGCCGCCGTGGTCGACGCCGACGGGAAATACCTCGGCAAGTACCGGAAGAACCACATTCCCCAGGTCAAGGGATTCTGGGAGAAGTTCTACTTCCGTCCCGGCAACCTCGGTTATCCGGTATTCGACACCGCGGTCGGCAAAGTGGGCGTTTACATCTGTTACGACCGGCATTTTCCGGAAGGCTGGCGGGCGCTGGGCCTGAACGGCGCGCAGATCGTTTTCAATCCGTCGGCGACCAGTCGCGGCCTCTCCTCGTACCTCTGGCAGTTGGAACAACCGGCGAGCGCCGTCGCGAACGAGTACTTCATCGGCGCGATCAACCGGGTCGGCGTCGAGGACCTCGGTGACAACGATTTCTACGGCCAGACCTACTTCGTCGACCCGGAGGGCAAATTCGTCGGCGACGTCGGCGACACGCACAACCCGGAGCTGATCGTCCGCGACCTGGACCTGAGCCTGCTCACCACGGTCCGGGACCGCTGGCAGTTCTACCGGGACCGCCGGCCGGACGCCTACGGGGACCTGGTGCGGCCATGAGCTTCCTGATCAAGGGCGGGACCGTGATCGGTCCCAGCGGGGCGATCCCCGCCGACGTGCTGGTCGACGGCGAGAAGATCGTCGCGCTCTTCGCACCGGGCACCGCTCCTCATCACGAGGAAACCATCGACGCCACCGGGAAGTACGTCATCCCCGGCGCCGTCGACGCGCACACCCACATGCAGCTGCCGTTCGGCGGCACCGCGGCGAGCGACACCTTCGACACCGGCACGAAGGCGGCCGCGATCGGCGGCACCACCACCATCGTCGACTTCGCCGTCCAGCGAACCGGCGAGGTGGTGCAGGACGGGCTCGCCGCCTGGCACGGCAAGGCGGACGGCAACTGCCACATCGACTACGCCTTCCACATGATCCTCGGTGGGGTGGACGACGAGTCGCTCAAGGCGATGGACCACCTGGTCGCCAACGAGGGGATCAGCAGCTTCAAGCTGTTCATGGCGTACCCCGGGGTCTTCTACTCCGACGACGGCCAGATCCTGCGCGCCATGCAGAAGGCCCGCGACAACGGCGCCATGATCATGATGCACGCGGAGAACGGGCCGGCCATCGACGTGCTGGTCAAGCAGGCCCTGGAGCGTGGCGAGACGGACCCGATCCACCACGGCCTGACCCGCCCGCAGGAGCTCGAGGCGGAGGCGACCAGCCGGGCCATCTGGCTGGCCAGCGTCGCGGCGGACTGCCCGCTCTACATCGTGCACCTCTCCGCGTCGAAGGCCCTGGAGCAGGTGGCCGAGGCGCGCGACCGCGGGCGCAACGTGTTCGCCGAGACCTGCCCGCAGTACCTCTATCTCACCCTGGAGGACCAGCTCGGCGCGCCCGGCTTCGAGGGCGCCAAGTGGGTCTGCTCGACGCCGCTGCGCAGCAAGCACGAGAGCCACCGCGCCGACCTCTGGCAGGGCCTGCGCACCAACGACCTGTCGGTGGTCTCCACCGACCACTGCCCGTTCTGCTTCAAGGACCAGAAGGAGCTGGGCCGCGGCGACTTCTCCAAGATCCCGAACGGGATCGGCAGCGTCGAGCACCGGGTCGACCTGATCTACCAGGGCGTGGTCGACGGCAAGCTGTCGCTGAGCCGCTGGGTCGAGACGATCGCGACCACCCCGGCCCGGATGTTCGGCCTCTACCCGCGGAAGGGCGTGATCGCGCCCGGCTCGGACGCCGACATCGTGCTCTACGACCCGAACGGGCGGACCCGGATCAGCGCCGAGACGCACCACATGAACATGGACCACTCCGCCTGGGAGGGCTGGGAGATCGACGGCAAGGTCGACACCGTCATCTCCCGGGGCGAGGTGATCGCCTCCGGTGGCGAGTACACCGGGCGGGCCGGCCGTGGCCGGTACGTCAAGCGCGGCCTCAGCGACTACCTGGTGTAAGGGGAAGGCTCACATGGACATCGGTGTAGTCCTTCAGAACGACCCACCAGCCCTGGAGATCGTCGAGTGGGCGAAGAAGGCCGAGGCCGCCGGCTTCAGTCACTTCTGGACCTTCGACTCGCACGTGCTCTGGCAGGAGCCGTACGTCGTCTACTCGGCGATCCTCGGCGCGACCGAGCGGATCGTGGTCGGCCCGATGGTGACCAACCCCGGCACCCGGGACTGGACGGTCACCGCCTCGCTCTTCGCGACGCTCAACGAGATGTACGGCAACCGGACGGTCTGTGGCATCGGCCGGGGCGACTCCGCGCTGCGGGTGCTCGGCCTGACCCCGCAGACCCTCGGCCAGCTCCGCGAGAGCGTCCAGGTGATCAAGGGTCTGGGCAACGGCGAGAAGGTCACCGTCCGCGGCAACGAGATCCAGTTCGCCTGGGCGGCGGACAGCCGCCTGGAGGTCTGGGTCGCCGCGTACGGGCCGAAGGCGCTCGCCATCACCGGGGAGGTGGGCGACGGGTACATCCTGCAGCTCGCCGACCCGGACATCGCCGAGTGGATGATCTCCGCGGTGAAGAAGGCCGCCACCAAGGCCGGCCGGGACCCGGACGCGATCAAGTTCTGCGTCGCGGCGCCCGCCTACGTCGGCGACGACCTGGCGCACCAGCGGGAACAGACCCGCTGGTTCGGCGGGATGGTCGGCAACCACATCGCCGACATCGTCTCCCGTTACGGCGGCGACGGCGGCGCGGTGCCCCAGGCGCTGACCGACTACATCAAGGCCCGCGAGGGATACGACTACGCCGAGCACGGGCGGGCCGGCAACAGCCACACCACGTTCGTGCCCGACGAGATCGTGGACCGGTTCTGCGTGCTCGGGCCGGCCGAGAGCCACCTGACCAAGCTCCAGCAGCTCAAGGAGCTGGGCGTCGACCAGTTCGCGGTCTACCTGCAGCACGACGCCAAGGACGAGACCCTCGCCGCGTACGGCGAGAAGATCATCCCGGCGTTCGGATGAGGAGAGTCCTCTCGGTACTGGCCGGGCTGCTGGTGGCAGGACTGCTCTGGGAAGGCTACAAGGCGGTCGGCAACCCCGAGGGGACGGTGCTGTTCGGCGTGCGGGTGCTCCCGCGCGCCGACGACCTCTCGATGCCGCACCTCGCCACGATCGCCGACCGGCTCGGCTCCCCCGAGCTGGCCGGCGGCCGCCCGGTCTGGCAGGTGGTGCTGGACGCCTGCGTCTTCACGCTCGGCATCACCGCGGCAGGCTTCCTGGCCGGCGCGCTGATCGGGCTGGTGCTGGCGGTCGCGATGCAGCGCTTCCGGATCGTCGAGCGCGGCCTCCTGCCGTACGTGATCCTGTCCCAGACCGTGCCCCTGGTGGCGCTCGCGCCGCTGATCGCCGGCTGGGGCGGCGTGCTCATGCCGCCCTGGGCGACGGTCGCGGTGATCGCCGCCTACCTCGCGTTCTTCCCGGTCGCGGTGGGCATGCTGCGCGGGCTCCAGTCGCCGTCCGCCAGCGGCGCCGAGCTGATGCGCAGTTACGCCGCGGGGTGGTGGCGCACGCTGGTGAAGCTCCGCTTCCCGGCGGCGCTGCCCTACCTCTTCCCGGCGCTGCGGCTGGCCGGCGCGGCCGCGGTGGTCGGCGCGGTGGTCGGCGAGATCTCCACCGGCACCCGCGGCGGCATCGGCCGCCTGATCATCGAGTACTCGCGGGAGGCCACCTCGGATCCCGCCAAGGTCTACACGGCCATGCTCGGCGCGGCGCTGCTCGGCCTGCTCGTGGCCGGCGCCGTCAGTCTCCTTGAAGTTCCGCTGATGAGGCACCGACGCCATGTGGAGGTGGTGACCCTATGACCGCCGTCCAGATCGAGGGCGTGCACAAGATCTTCAACAAAGGGCGACCCGACGAGGTGCTGGCCCTCTCCGACATCGACCTGCTCATCGCGCCCGGCGAGTTCGTCTCGCTGATCGGGCCGTCCGGATGCGGCAAGAGCACCCTGCTCCGGCTGATCGCCGACCTGATCCCGCCGACCACCGGCACTGTCACGGTGGCCGGCCGGCCCGCCGCCCAGGCCCGCAGGGAACAGGAGTACGGCATCGCGTTCCAGCAGGCCGGCCTCTTCGAGTGGCGGACCGTCCGGAAGAACGTCGAACTCCCGCTGGAACTGCGCGGCGTGTCCCGTGCCGGCCGCAAGGCCAAGGCCGAGGAGATGCTGGAACTGGTCGGCCTCGCCGACTTCGCCGGGCACTACCCGGCCCAGCTCTCCGGCGGCATGCAGCAGCGGGTCGCGATCGCCCGGGCGCTCGCCGTGCAGCCGCCGCTGCTGCTCATGGACGAGCCGTTCGGCGCGCTCGACGAGATGACCCGGGAACGCCTGCAGTCCGAGCTGCTCGCCATCTGCGCGAAGACCGCGACCAGCACGGTCTTCGTCACGCACTCGATCTCCGAGGCGGTGTTCCTCTCCGACCGGGTGGTGGTGATGTCCGCCCGCCCCGGCCGGATCACCGCGGCGATCGACGTCAAACTGCCCTCGCGGGACGAGGCAGGACGGCAGGCGCCGGCCTACTTCGAAAAGATCACCGAGGTACGCAAGGCGCTGCGCTCGTGAGGCGCGTGCTGCCACCCGTACTCGTCGGGATCCTCGCGCTGGTCCTCTGGGAGCTCACCGTCACGCTCGGCCGGATCGCGCCGTTCATCCTGCCGGCCCCGTCGGCGATCGGGCGGGAGCTGGCCGCCCAGCGGACGAACGTGTGGGAGGCGGCGCTCGCCAGCGGGACCAACGCCCTGGTCGGCCTGGTCTGCGGCACCCTGCTCGCGATCCTCGCCGCGCTGCTCGCCAGCCGGTCCCGGATCCTCGGCGAGGTCTCCGTCCCGTTCGCCGCGGTGATCAACGCGCTGCCGATCATCGCGCTGGCCCCGATCCTCAACAACATGTTCGAGTCGACGAGCAGCGTGCCGCGCCGCCTGGTCACCGCGATCGTGGTCTTCTTCCCGGTCTTCCTGAACCTGCTGCGCGGTCTGCGCGAGGTGAACCCGGTCCACCAGGAGCTGATGCGCACGTACGCGGCCGGCGGCTGGACGTTCGCCCGGAAGGTGCGCCTGCCCGGCGCGCTCCCCCATCTCTTCACCGGCCTGCGGCAGGCGTCGTCGCTGGCCGTGATCGCCGCGGTGGTCGCCGAGTACTTCGGCGGCCTGCAGGACGGGCTCGGCGCGCGGATCACCTCCGCCGCCGCGTTCACCGCGTACCCCCGTGCCTGGGCCTTCGTGGCCGGCGCCTGCCTCCTCGGACTGACCTTCTACCTCGCCACCCTGCTGCTGGAACGGCTCGCCATGCCGTGGCGGCAGCGGCTCATCTCCTGAGAGGTCCGCTATGCGCCCTGCTTCCATGCGTCTTGCTTCCATGCGCCTTGCTTCCATGCGCCTTGTTTCCGTTGCCGCCGCTTCCGTCCTGGTGCTGGCCGGCTGCGGCACCGCCGACACGCCCACCACCGCCACCCCGGGCGCGAGCGGCGCGCTCACCCCGATCAAGCTCCAGTTGCAGTGGTTCTACCAGGCACAGTTCGCCGGCTACATCGCCGCCGTCGACCAGGGGTTCTACGCCGAGCAGGGACTCGACGTCGAGCTGCTGGAGGGTGGCGTCGACATCGTCCCGCAGACCGTGCTCGCCCAGGGCAAAGCCGACTACGCGGTGGCCTGGGTGCCGAAGGCCCTGGCCTCCCGCGAGCAGGGCGCCGGGATCACCGACGTCGGCCAGATCTTCGCCCGCTCCGGCACCTACCAGGTGGCGTGGGCGGACAGCGGCATCAAGACCGCTGCCGACCTCAAGGGCAAGAAGGTCGGCAACTGGGGCTTCGGCAACGAGTTCGAGCTGTTCGCCGGCATGACGAAGGCGGGGATCGACCCGGGCAAGGACGTCACCCTGGTCCAGCAGCAGTTCGACATGCAGGCGCTGCTGAAGAAGGAGATCGACGCCGCCCAGGCGATGAGCTACAACGAGTACGCCCAGCTGCTGGAGGCGAAGAACCCGGCGACCGGCAAGCTCTACACCGCCGACGACTTCTCGATCATCGACTGGAAGAGCGAGGGGTCGTCGATGCTCCAGGACGCGGTCTGGGCGAACACCGAGAAGCTGAACGACACGGCGTACCAGCAGCAGACCGTGAAGTTCCTGACCGCCACGATCAAGGGCTGGGCGTTCTGCCGGGACAACGCCGAGAAGTGCCGTGACCTGGTCGTCGCGAAGGGCTCGAAGCTCGGCAAGAGCCACCAGCTCTGGCAGATGAACGAGGTCAACAAGCTGATCTGGCCGTCCACCGGCGGCGTCGGCGTGATCGACGAGGCGGCCTGGAAGCAGACCGTGGACATCTCGATGACCACCAAGAACCAGACCGGCGACTCGGTGCTCACCAAGGCGCCGGAGGGCCTGGCCTACACCAACGACTACATCACCCAGGCGGTCGAGGCCGCGAAGGCGGCCGGCGTGGACGTCACCGGCTCCGGCTTCCAGCCCGCCGCGGTGACCCTGGAGGAGGGCGGGGCCTGAGCTAGCCGGCTCCGCTTCGCTCCGCGGCGATTGCCTGGTAACCGGTGAGGGGGCAGGCGATTTCCCGCCACCCGCAAACCCCGCGGGCGTCGGCAGATCACTTGCCCCCTCACCGGCGGCAATCGCGGGAGAGCACCAGTGACGGAGTTACAGGGGGATGAGGCGGGCGGCGAGGGCTACCGCGCTCAGGTCGCCCTCGCGGAGCAGCTGGGCGGCGTTGCGTTCGTCGAGGGTCTCCAGGCGGGTGGCGGAGGCCTCGACCAGCGCCTCCTCACCGGCCAGCAGCCGGCGCGCGATGCGTGCCTGGGCCGGGCTCAGCTCCGCGTACGCCAACCGGTCCAGCGCGTCGACCGTCTGCTCGTCGAGCCGGCCCTCCATCGCCCGGTCCCGCACCACCTTGAGGAGCCAGCTGGGCCACCAGCTGTACCTGCCGACCACCGACCCGGAGGCGAGAGCCGCTCCCGGCGAGTGCCCGGCCGCGAGCATCCGCACCGCCAGGTCGTTGTCGAAACGCTCCATCCGCAGCGCGCCGACGAAGACCCGCAGGATCTGCTTGGTGGTGAGGAACTCCTCGGCCTCCGACGCGGCGTCGGCGAACCGGCCCTCCAGCAGGTGGCAGACGGCGTGCGCCTCGCCCAGCTGGAACGCGTCGCCGGAACGCTCCTCCAGCCGCTTCACGGTCTCGACGAGCCGGTCGACCGCCTTGGTGGCCCGCTCGGCCAGCTCCTCGCTGTTCGGCTTGTTCAGGTGACGGACAACGATGTCCGTGGCTATCTCGGCCTCCCGCCGCAGCAGCGGCGACGCGATCTTCGCGTTGAAGAGGTCACCGAGCCCTTCGGTGAGGAACGCGCTGTCGAAGCGGTCGGAGGCCTCGTGGAACTGCGCCCACCACGACGCCGGGTGTCTCCGTTGTTCAGTCACGCACTAAGCGTGACTGATCGGTAACGGACTGACAACTCACTTGGCGGTGCGACTTTTCACCCGCCCTAATCCTCAGACCGCTCGCCGGGAGGCGAGTTGCCGAGGATCCAGGAAACCGGCCTTTACCAGGGTACGGCTCATCGCGCGGGTGAGTTCGGCGAGCCGTAGACAATTCTCCTCCCCCAGGACCCGGTACGCCGGCTCGGCCAGCCGATCGGTCCGCTCCTCGATCGTGGCGCGCAACTGCTGACCCTTTTCGGTCAGCCCGTCACCTTCCAACAATCCACGCGAGCGCAGCACGTCCGCCGCGGCCGCCCACTCGTCCCGGCTCCAGCCCCGGCTCCCCCGCAGGAACCGCTCGTCGATCTGCCCGCTGGCCACGTGCAGCACGATCGCCTCCAGCCCGCTGATCTCGGCCGCCAGCAACGCCGCCACGTGCCCGTCGCCGCGGAACTCGCGGAGCAGCATCTGCGCGTGGAAGAGGACCAGGTGCGGCTCGCCGGGCCAGGTCAGTTCGGCGTGCGCGGCGAAGAGCACGCGACCCTGCGGCCACCGGGCGGCCGCCTCCGCCGCGACCCGCGCCAGCGCCGCCGCCTCGGCGACCTCCGGGCCGGCGACGAACTCGGCGCCCAGGCCGCGGGTGAGAGCAGCGCCGGCCGCCTCCAGACGGGCCGCCAGCATCGCCGCCGGGGTGGTGCTCGCCCAGACCGCCGGCAGCACCCGCGCGACCAGGGCCGGGTTGAAGTTGTAGAAGGTCGCGGACACGATGCCCGGGCCGCAGGCGCCGAACGCGGCGCCCCGGGACGCGAAGTACCCGGCGTTCGGGTCGTCCACGCCGGCCCGCGCGTACGCCTCCGCCGCCTCCGGCACGAAGTAGACCATCGCGTGGATCGGCTCGGTGACCCGCCAGGCCAGCCGGTACGGGCTCTCGGTCATGTCTCCTCCAGGGGCAGTTCCGCAACGTTACCGGAGAGTAACCGCTCGGAGTGCCGCGGCGCTGGCCGGTCGGCGACGGTGTGCCACTTGCCGGACCGGCGGGCCGCCTCCCGGGTCACCAGATGCACCGGCAGCGGCGGTGGCGGGAACGGCCCGGCGCCCCAGCGGACCCAGATGGCGAGACGGCCCGCGGCGGCCTCGGCGAGCAGCTTGTCGACCGTACGCTGGCGGTCGGTGCGGTCCACCTCGATCGCGATCGGCGGTCCGCCGGGCCGCGCGCAGGCCACGTCGAGGACCGAGTTGCCGCGCAGCGGTGGCGGCAGCGGGAACACGCTCGGCGCACGCCGGTAGACCCGCCAGCCCTGCTCCTCGCCCCACTCCGCGATCGTGTCCATGATCCGTGCCGTGGCCTGGCTCTCGGTGAGGTCGGCGAAGGTGAGCCGCTCCAGCCGGGCCGCGAGCGATCGGGCCGTGCCGGTGCCGTCGTCCGCCGTGTCCATCGCCGTACCTTAGACCGCTTGCGGCGGCGGTGGCCCGCGCCGTTCCGCCACACACGGCGAGGCGTTCCGCCATGCACGGCGGGGCGTTCCGCCATGCACGGCGGGGCGTTCCGCCATGCACGGCGGGGCGTTCCGCCATGCGCGGCGGGGTCAGGGGGCGTACGCCCGCTTCTCCTCGTACATCCTGCGGTCGGCGGTGTCGAGCAGGTGGTCCGGGTCGCAGGCCGGGCCGGACGCGACACCGATGCTGGCGCCCACCGTCACCGACCGGCCGTCGATCGTGACCGGCCGGGTCAGCGCCGTGCGCAGGCGCGCCGCGAGCCGATCGGCTGCCGGGCCGCCGCCGCGGGCCAGGACCGCGAACTCGTCGCCGCCGAGCCGGGCCGGCACGTCGTCCGGTTCGGCGCACTCGATCAGCACAGCCGCCACGTGCCGGAGGACCGCGTCGCCGGCGGCATGCCCGTACCGATCGTTGATCTGTTTGAAGCCGTTGAGGTCGATCAGGAGGACCGCCGCGTCGCCCGGCAGCCCCACGGTGGCCGCGGTGAACTCGCGCCGGTTGGCGAGCCCGGTCAGCTCGTCGTGGCCGGCCTGGTAGCGCAGCCGTTCGTGCAGCTCACGGGACTCGGTGATGTCCCGGGCATTGCAGATCACGCCGCCGATGCCGGGCAGGTGGCTGAGGTTGACGGCGTGCACCTCCAGCCAGCGCCAGGTGGCGTCGGACCGCCGGTACCGCCCCTGGTAGGTCATCTCGGCGCCGGGCGTCCGGTACAGGTGATCGAGATCGGCGCCGAGCCGCTGCTCGTCCTCGGCGTGCAGGATGTCCCGCGACGACCGGCCCAGCACGTAGCCGACCGGCAGCCCCAGCAGCCGTTCCACGGCCGGGCTCACATAGCGGAACGCGCCGTCCGGCTCGGCGATCGAGATGATCTCGCTGGAGTGCCGCAGCATCGACTCGAGCAGCTGCTCGCGCCGGCGGACCTCGTCGACCAGGCGGTTGTTCTCGGCGAGCGACACCATCTGCCGGGCCACCACGAGCGCCACGTTCAGCACCAGGCCGGCGAGCGCGCCCCAGGCGGTCCGCCCCAGGCCGGCGGTGGTCAGGGTGAGAATCAGGGCGACGACACAGACCACAGTTCCCAGGTACGGCGGGAGACCGTGCCACCAGCGCCCCGGCCGCACACTCGTCCGCACCGCGGCGGCGCGCCCGCGACCGAGCAGCTGGACGCGCGGCCCGGCCGCCGCCAGCACGCACGGCGCGAACGCGAGGACCAGCCGCACGTGGGAGTGCTCCGCGTCCAGGGTCGGCACGAGCGCCGTCGCGGCGACCTGAGCCAGCACCGACGCGACGATCAGCACGGCCGCCGGGGTGGACATCGGGCTGTGGCCGCTCACGCCCATCCGGACCACCAGGAAGACGGCACAGAGCAGCAAGCCGGAGCCGAGGGCCACCGGCAGGTAGACGTCCCGGCCGCCGCCGGTGACCAGGCACCAGGCCGCCGTGGCGGCGGCCGTCGCGACGATTCCCGCGTCGAGCGCGAACCGGATGCTCGCGGCGCTGGTCCAGGACGCCGCCGGATAGCGCAGCGCCGCCACGCAGACCAGGACCAGCCCGATCAGCGCGGCGGCGCTCTGTGCCGGATGGAAGGTGAGCCCGTGGGCGTGCGGATCGGCGATCAGCGCCACGCACTGCACCGTGTCACCGCAGAGGAAGACCAGGCCGGCGGCCGCGAGGGCCCACCAGAAATGCCGGGCCGGGCGCGGCAGCCCGGGCGTGCGGGCCACCGCGCGGGACCAGAGGAAGAGCAGCACGTCCAGCAGCGGGGTGACCAGCCAGGCGACCAGGGTCTGTGCCCGGTGGCCGCCGAGGTCCAGCGCGTAGGCGCCGGTCAGCAGCGTGCCACCGAGCAGGAGAAGGAGGAGACCCGGATCCCGGCCGCGCATGTCCGTCCCCCGTTCGGTTCCCACGTGTCTCTGCTCCCACGTGTCTCCGCTCCCACGTGTCTCCGCAGCGATCGGCCGGAACCCGCGCGGTCTTAGCTTTCCGCTACGCGGTCACCTCGGGCTCCGGAGTCTCCTCCGGGGCCGGCGTGGTCGGCGTCTCGGTCGGCTCCGGGCTGGTCGGCTCGGGCGTGGTGGGCTCGGGGCTGGTGGGCTCGGGGCTGGTGGGCGTGGGGGTCGGCGCCGGCTTCGGCTTCGCGGTGGCCTTCTTCTTGCCGGTCACCACGACCTTGCCGGCGGTGTACGCGGTGTCCACCCGCGTGCCGGTCACCTGGATCTTCTGCGGCGCGCCGAGGGCGCTCAGCGTGGCCTTCTTGCCGTTGAGCTTGATCGCCACGCTCGACGGCACGGTGATCGTGACGGTCTTGCCCTTGACGTCCTTGGTGCCGCCGGTGACCTTGACCGTGACGGTGCTCTTCGCGGTGTCGACAGCCGTGATCGTGCCGAGCGCCGAGAAGCTGACCTTCTTGGCGGGCTTCTTGGCCGGAGCTTTGGTGGGGGCCTTGGCCGGGGCCTTCGTAGGGGCCTTCGCCGGAGCCTTGGCCGGGGCCTTCGCCGGAGCCTTGGCGGGGGCCTTGGCAGGGGCCTTGGCCGGCTTCTTCGCGGCCGCGACGGACGCGGCAGGCGCGGCGGCGGTGGCGGCCACGCTCGTTCCGGCGGCGGTGACGGTGACGGCCGCGACCATGACGACGGCGGCGGCAGTGCGGCGCATACGCATGTAACTGAACTCCTCGGTTCTGGGGAGTTCCTACGATCGGCAGACCAGGGTTCAGGCCGGTATCGGTCCCGGTTGCGAGACGGTTGCGGTCCTTTCCGGCCCTGCGGTGCCCGTAGCGGTTGACATGTCCGCCCGACTCGGCGAATGTCCTGGCATGCACGATGTCTGGCCGGTCCCGGGGATCCTCCTCGCCTCGCGGTACCGCCTCGTCACCCTGCTGGAGACGGGCGGCATGGCACAGGTCTGGCGGACCACCGACGAGCTGCTCGACCGCCCGGTCGCGGTCAAGCTCCCGGCCGGCGACACCCGGGCCGCCCACCTGGCCTGGCGGGAGGCGCGCCTCGCGGCCCGGCTCTCCCACCCCGGCATCGCCGCCGTGCACGACTACCGCGAAGCGGTCCGCCCGGACGGCTCGGTCGCGCCGTTCGTCGTGATGGAGCTGCTCAGCGGCGAGACCGTCGCGGCCCGGCTGGCCGACGGCCCGATGCCGTGGGGCGAAGCCGTCTCGATCGGCGCCGCCGTGGCCGAGGCCCTGGCCGCCGCGCACGCGGCGGGCGTGGTGCACCGTGACATCAAGCCCGGCAACGTGATGCTCTGCCCGGGCGGGGTGAAACTGCTCGACTTCGGGATCAGCGCGACCGCCGGTGAGCCGGACGACGACGACACCGGCGCCACGTTCGGCACCCCGGCCTACGCGGCGCCGGAGCGTCTGGACGGCAAGCCCGCCGAACCCGCCACCGACCTGTACGGGCTGGGCGTGCTGCTCTTCGAGATGGTGGCCGGTGAGCCGCCGTACTCGGTGGACACCTGGGAGGAGCTCGCCGCGGCGCAGGCACACGGCCCGGCCAGGCTGCCCGACACGATCCCGGCGCGGCTGCGGGACCTCATCGAGCAGTGCCTGGACGACGACCCGTACCGTCGCCCCTCGGCCGCCGAAGCGCGCCGGGCCCTCGCCCGGCTGATCCCCGCGACCGCCGGCCGGCGGACCATCCCGCTGCCCGGCCCGACACCGACCGGCAGCGCCCGCGTCGTGCCCCGGCTGACCGGCGACCCCGCGGTGAACCGCCGCCGGATCGCGCTCGGCGTCGGCCTGGCCGTGGTGGCCGGCTCGTTCGTGGTTCTCGTCAACACGGTGCAGCAGTCCGGCGGCGACGACGCCCAGTTCGCCGCGCCGCCGAGCGCGTCACCGGCGGTGAGCAGCCAGGCGCCGGCCATCGCCGCCCCGGAGCCGCCGGCCGCCGGCACGTCGGCGAAGGCGTCGGCGCTCACCGTCGAGGCGGCGGTGAGCCGGGTCCGCGACGCGGTTCAGGAGGGCGAGCAGGCGGGCGAGATCCGGCCCGACGTCGCGCTCGACTTCCTGAACCTGATCGGGCAGCTGGACGGCGTGTCCGAGGTGGACGTGGACGACCGGGCCGACCTGCTCAGCCGCAAGGTGCGCCAGCGGCTCCGCGAGGGTGGCCTGACCTCCGACCAGGCGGCGGTGCTGCAGGAGCGGCTCACCGACCTGAAAGGCGCCGCCGCGTGACTCAGGCCTTTTTTGATCAGGCGGAGCCCCGCAGGATCAATCGGGTCGGCAGCACCGTCTCCCAGTCGGACGCGTCCTCGCCGTCGATCTTGTTCAGCAGCAGCCGGACCACCTCCTGGCCCATCTGCTCGATCGGCTGGTAAACGCTGGTCAGCGGCGGGTCGGTGTGCCGGGCGATCACCGAGTCGTCGAAGCCGATCACCGCGACGTCCTGCGGCACCCGGCGGCCCGCGCGGCGCAGCACCCGCAGCGCGCCGGCCGCCATCATGTCCGACGCCGCGAACACGCCGTCGATGTGCGGGTACTGCTGGAGCAGCCACTCCATCGCGGTGGCGCCGCTCAGCTCGCCGAAGTCGCCGCGCGCGGCCGGGCCGTCGCCGACCACGTCGCGGTACCCGTCGTACCGCGCGATGCCGGCCGCCATGTCGAGCGGGCCGGTGATCGTGGCGATGCAGCGGCGCCCCTGCTCCCGCAAGTAGGTGACGGCCGCGCGCGCGCCGCCGCGGTTGTCCGCGTCGACGAAGCTCACCGCCTGCGGGTGGGCCGGGCGGCCGACGCGCACGGTCGGCACACCCCGCTCCTCCAGCATCGTGGGCAGCGGGTCGTCGCCGTGCAGCGAGAGCAGCAGCGCGCCGTCGACGTGCTGACGGGTCAGGTACCCCTCCAGCTGACGCCGCTCCTCGGGCGCCTGGGCGATCATCAGGACCATCTGCAGGTTCCGGGCCACCAGCACCGAGGAGATGGACTGCACGATCCGGCCGAAGAACGGCTCGGCGAAGAACCGCTCACCGGACTCGAAGATCACCAGGGCGATCGAGTCGGTGCGCTGGGTGACGAGCGCGCGGGCCGCCCGGTTCGGCACGTAGCCAAGCGCTTCGATAGCGTCCTGGACCGCCGCCCGGGCTCGTGGGCTCACCTGCGCCGACCCGTTGACGACACGGGACACCGTGCCCCGGCCGACGCCGGCCCGGGCCGCGACCTCCTCCAGCGTCGGACGCCCCGTGGAGCGGCTCCGTTCGTCCCGCATCGCCGGCCGTCCTTTCCGCGTAGCCGCACGCAACCGACACACGGTACACGTGCATATGCGTCAAGAGGGTAGCCCGCTTGGCGAGATCCTTGCGGATCCTGTCCCCGCCGCCAGTTCCGCGTCGTGGCGGGCGACCGGCATTGTGGTGTGGTGAGTGCAAACCCCCACCGGATCGCCGTCCTGGTGCTGCCCGGCGCTTCGCCGCTCGATGTCGGCGTCACGTCCCAGGTCTTCTCGCGCCGGCACGGCATCACGGCGTACGACGTGACCTACTGCTCCCTCGCCCCCGGCCCGGTCCCCGGCCGGGACGGGCTCGGTTTCGTGGTCGAGGCCGGCCTGGAAACGCTCGCCACCGCGGACACCGTCATCGCTCCCGGCAACCGCAATCCGGCCCGCGCGCTCGACCAGCGCGTTCTCGACGCCCTGCGGGACGCCGCCTTCCGGGGCGCCCGGATGGTCTCCATCTGCGGCGGCGCGTTCGCGCTCGCCCAGGCCGGCCTCCTCGACGGCCGGCGTGCCACCACGCACTGGCAGCTCGCGCCCGTGCTGGCCCGGGAGTACCCGAAGGTGCAGGTCGTCGACGACGTGCTCTTCGTCGACGACGGGCAGGTGCTCACGTCGGCCGGGGTCGCCGCGGGCATCGACCTCTGCCTGCACATCATCCGGCGCGACCACGGCGTGCAGGCGTCCAACGCGGTGGCCCGGGTGATCGTGGCGGCGCCGTACCGCAGCGGCGGCCAGTCGCAGTTCATCCCCCGCACCCTCCCGGAGCCGCTCGGCGACGTGTTCGCGGCCACCCGGGAGTGGGCGCTGCAGCACCTCGACGAGCCGCTCACGCTGGCCGCGCTGGCCCGGCACGCCCGGGTCTCCGAGCGCACCTTCGGCCGGCGGTTCGTCGAGGACACCGGGTACACGCCGATGCAGTGGATCCTGCGGGCGCGGATCGACCTCGCGCGGGCGCTGCTGGAGTCGAGCGACCTCGGGGTGGAGCAGGTGGCCGGGCGGGTCGGCCTGGGCACCGGCGCCAATCTGCGGCTGCACTTCCAGCGCGTGCTGTCGACGACGCCGACGGAGTACCGGCGGACATTCCGCTGGCGAGATCCTGTCGCTTCCTGACGCTCGACCGTCTTTATCGGTCTTCCACCGGATCCCAGGATGAAGACATGACACGAGTTGCCATCAACGGCTTCGGCCGTATCGGCCGCAACGTCCTGCGGGCCGCCATCGACTCCCCCGACATCCAGATCGTCGCCGTCAACGACCTCGCCGACACCGGCACCCTCGCCCACCTGCTGCGGTACGACAGCACCCTGGGCCGGTACCGCGGAACGGTCGAGGCGCACGACGACCACCTGATCGTGGACGGCCGGCGCATCGACGTCCTCAGCGAGCGCGACCCGGCCGGCCTGCCGTGGAAGGACCTCGGCGTGGACGTGGCCGTCGAGTCCACCGGCCGGTTCACCGCGGCCGCCGACGCCCGCGCCCACCTCACCGCCGGCGCCCGCAAGGTGCTGGTCAGCGCGCCGTCGAAGGGCGCCGACATCACCATCGCGTACGGGCTGAACCACGGCGACTACGACCCGGCCGTGCACGACGTGGTGTCGAACGCGTCGTGCACCACGAACGGTCTCGCTCCGGTGGCGGCGGTCCTCGACGATCTGGCCGGGATCGAGACGGGATCGATGACGACCATTCACGCGTACACCCAGGAGCAGAACCTTCAGGACGGCCCGCACCGGGACCTGCGGCGCGCTCGCGCCGCCGCCCTCAACATCGCGCCCACCACGACCGGCGCGGCGACAGCGATCGGCGCCGTGCTGCCCCGGCTCGCCGGCCGCCTCACCGGGTACTCGGTGCGCGTGCCGGTTCCGGTCGGGTCGCTCGTCGAGCTGAACGCGCTGGTCGAGCGCCCGGTCACGACCGAGGAGATCAACAGCGCGTTCGAGGCGGCGGCGGCCGGTCCGCTGCGCGGCGTCCTGGAGTACTCCTCGGATCCGCTGGTCTCCACCGACATCACCGGCAATCCGGCGTCGTCGATCTTCGACTCGCTGCTCACCGCCGCGGCTTCTCCCGGCACGAACGGCGGGAGTCTGGTCAAGGTCGTGGCCTGGTACGACAACGAGTGGGGCTTCGCCAACCGGGTCGTGGACACGCTGCGTCTGCTCGGCCGGGATTAATCTCTAGACTGTCCCGATGGCGGTCACCTTGGCAGATGTGGCCCGGCTCGCCGGGGTCTCCCCGGCAACCGTTTCCCGCGTGATCAACGACAGTGCGAAACCGGTCAACGAGGATCTCCGTGAGCGGGTCCTGGCCGCCGTCGCCCAACTGCACTACGTGCCGAACGCGCACGCCCAGCACGTGGCCCGGCCCCGGCAGGCAGCCGTCGGCGTGATCGTCCACGACGTCTCCGACCCGTACTTCGCGGAGATCACCAGGGGGCTGCAACGGCAGGCCGCCGACCACGGGCGGCTGCTGGTGATCTGCAACAGCTACCGGGTGCCGGAGCGGGAACTGGCGTACGTCGCGCTGCTCCGCGCCCAGCAGGTGCACGCCCTGATCCTGGCCGGTTCCGGCTATCACGACGACGCGTTCACCGCGACGCTCAACGCCGAGCTCGCCGCCTACCAGCACTCCGGCGGCCGGGTCGCGGTGATCGGCCGCCACCGGCTGGTCGGCTCCGCGGTCCTGCCGGCGAACGAGGCCGGCGCGCACGCCCTCGGCCTGCGCATCCTCGGCCTCGGTCACCGGCGGGTCGGCGTGATAGCCGGTCCGCGCACGCTCACCACGACCACCGACCGGCTGACCGGTTTCCGCCAGGCCTTCGACGAGTGCGGCGTCGCCCTCCCCGCCCACCGCGTCGTGCACGCCGACTTCACCCGCGACGGCGGCGTCACCGCGACGACAATGCTGCTCGACACCGATCCCACCCTGACCGCCCTGGTGGCGCTGAACGACTCGATGGCCGTCGGCGCCCTGGCCACCCTGCGGGAGCGCGGTGTGCGCGTCCCCGAGGACATCTCGGTGACCGGTTTCGACGACATGCCGATCGCCCGGGACGTGACGCCGGCCCTGACCACGGTCCGGCTGCCGCTCGTCGAGATGGGCGAGCGGGCGATGGCCCTGGCCCTGGGCGACGACTTCAGCCCGCGCACCGAGCCGGCCGCCGCCACCATCGCGTGGCGCGCCAGCTGCGCCGCTCCCGCCCACTGACGAACACCCCGTGTGGAATCCGGGCGCACACCGCACCCCAACTCCACACACTCCCCCGCAACACCACCAGCGTGTGGAATCCGGGCGCACACCGCACCCCAACTCCACACACTCCCCCGCAGCACCACCAGCGTGTGGAATCCGGGCGCGCTCCGCACCCCAACTCCACACACTCGCCTGGGGTGCCGGCTGTGTGGGGAATTCGGGGTGGGTCAGGTGTCCAGGTGGACCCGCTCACCGTCGTGGTCGAGAATCGCGATCACCTCGGCCGGTCCGCCGCGCGCGCCGAACGCATGCGGCACCATCGTCGAGAACGCGGCGGCCTGACCTGCTTCGACGAGGATCGTCCGGTCGCCCAGGATCAGCTCGACAGTCCCGGACAGCACCGTGAACCAGTCCCGCCCCGGATGCACCCGCAACGCGTCCGGCCCGCGCTCGGCCGGCTTGGTGACGCGCATCCGGGCGACCGTCATCCCCTGCCGCCCCGGTTCATGGGTGAGCACCCACGTGGTGATCCCTCGCTCCGGATGGTGGTGCGGCGTGATCATCACCTCGTCACCGGCCGTCTCCACCAGCGAGTCGAGGCTGGCGCCGAGCGCGCGGGCGATCGCCGTCAGCTGATCGAGGCCGATGCGCCGATGTCCGGTTTCGATCCGGCTCAGGGTGGACGGGCTGAGGTAGCACCGCGCCGCCAGCTCGTCGAGCGACCACCCCTTGGCGATCCGCAACCCGCGAATCCGGGCCCGGACGAGCGCATCCACCTCGGCATCTTGCGTCATACGCAAGAGTGTATGCGCTCCGAGCAAGAGCGACGTAGGGTCGACCCATGCCACAGGATCACCACCACGCCACCACCTCCGGACACGGCCACCAGCACGGGCATGGGCACGATGACGACATCCTCCCCAACCTCCTGGACATCGACGCCGAGGTCGCGCGCCCGCAGATCGACGCCCTCACCGCCCACATCGCCGAGATCACCACGAACCACCCGGTGAAGCGCATCCTGGACATCGGCAGCGGCACCGGTACGGGCACCTTCGCCCTGCTCCGCCGCTTCCCGGACGCCACCTCCACGGCCGTCGACACCTCCGCCGACATGCTGCGCCGCCTCACCGAGGCTGCCCGGCAGCACGGCCTGGCTGACCGCGTCCGCACCCTCCAGGCCGACCTCGACGGCGTCTCGCTGGCCGCACTCGGCGGCGCCCGTCCCGAGGCGACGGGCACCGGCCGTGACGCGGCGGGTGCTGGTCGTGACGCGGCGGATGCCGGCCTCGACGGGGACCGGCCCGCCGTCGGCCCCGCCGACCTGATCTGGGCCTCGTCCTCGATCCATCACATGGCCGACCCGGACCGCGTGCTCCGCGACATCCGATCCACCCTCGCGCCCGGCGGCCTGTTCGTGATGATCGAGATGGACACGATGCCGTACTTCCTGCCGGCCGGTCACGCCGGCGGCCTGGAGAACCGCTGCCAGGCCGCCGCCTCCCAGGCCCGCGCCGAGCACCTCCCGCACATCGGCTCGGACTGGCCGGCCCGCTTGGAGGCCGCCGGCCTGTCCGTCCTGGAGGCCCGCCTCATGACCGTCGAGGTGCCGGCCCCGCTGTCCGAGAAAGCCCAGTTGTACGCCACCACGGTCCTGGGCCGGTACCGCACCACCCTCGCCGACCGGCTGTCCGCCACGGACCTCGCCGCCCTGGACGAGCTGCTGGCCCCCGGCGCCCTGGCGGCCCTGCCCGGAGTGGCGGTCCGCAGCACCCGCGACGTCTACTTCGCGCGCCCGCCCTCGCAATCTTGAGCAGTTCCGGCCCGGCAGTGCAGCCCGGCAGTGCAGCCCGGCAGTGCAGCCCGGCGGTGCAGCCCGGCGGTGCGTGCGGAACTAGCCAAGATCGCTCGGGTGGGGGTCGCGCTGGGATCAGGAGACGGGCGCGCCGAGGCGCTCCTCCAGGATGGCCTTGATGCGGTCGGCCTGGACGCGACTCTTGATGCCGGTGATCGACTGGACGCGGTTGCGGGTGATCCGGCCGTTCGCGCGGAGGTACTCCTCGAGCTGTCCGCCGTAGACCTCGAGGATCTCCTCGTCCGTGGCCGAGCGGATGCTCCGCGGGCGGGGCAGCAGGTGCTGGTAAGGCTGTGAGCTGCCGGTACCGCCCTGTCCGCTGAGCGCGAGCACGTAGTCCCCGATGAACGCGCGGATCGTGTCCTCGTCCAGGCGGGGCGCGCTGGGCGCGAGGAGTTCGGCCAACTCGTACGGGTCGGCGGGAAGCTCGTCCTGGTTGAGCTCCTCCTCCAGGGCGTTGCGCAGCTCCTCGATCGCGGCCAGCCAGGTGGCGGAGCCGGGTGTGGCGGTGGCCGGCTCGGGCAGGAAGTCGCGCCACGGGTACGCCACGTCGCCGTACTCGCCGTTCAGCTCGCGGATGTAATCGTTGACGAACGCCTTGATCACGCCCTCGCCGAGCTCGGAGTTGCGGGCGGCGAGGTTGCGGACAAGTTCGGTGACGCGCGGGTAGGTCATGTCGGGAAGGTCCTCGACGCTGATCTCCATGGCCACCTGCTTGCTGAGGCGGTCCACGGCGAGACGCCACCACGGGGAGCCGACGATGCTGACCGCGGGCCGGGCACCGGTGCCGATCGACGCCCAGGCGGGGATGGCGGGCGAGACCGGAGCGGGAGCCTCGGCGGCCGGCACGGCGGGGAACTCGTCAGCGGGGCGAGCGAGCGGGATCGGCGCCGGCACGACGGCCGGCATCGGACCAGCGGCCGCAGCACCGGCGGGCACCGGAGCCGCAGACGTAAACGCAGAGCCCGCAGGGATGGGAGCCGCAGACGCAGAGCCGGCAGGGACCACAGACGTAGACGCAGAGCCGGCAGGGACCGGACCGGCGGACGCAGCGCTGGGCGGCACCGGACCGGAAGGAGCCGGACCGGCGGGCATCAGGCCGGCCGGCATCGGCGCGACGTCGTCGTCGGCGGGGCGGCGTTGCATCGGCACGCCGACCGCGCCGTTGCGCTGTGCGGCGAGCGCCTCGGCGATCGCCTCGGTCACCAGGTCGTCGGGAGTCCCGGCGTCCACCGGCTGCACGAAGCGAACCTGCGGGGCGGCCGGTGAGACCGGACTGGGAACTGCCACCGCCGCCGCAGAACCCGGAACCCCTGCCGAGGAGGCCACCGCGGCGGAAGAGGCCACCGCGGCGGAGGAGGGCACGGCCGCGGCCGAGGGCACGGCGAACGACGGCACGGCGGGGAACGACGGCACCGCAGCCGACGAGGGCACCCCGGCCGAGGACGGCGCCGCGGCGGCCGAGGGCATCGGGGAACCGGGCGCGGCGAACAGGGCCGAGCCCGCCGGCTGCTCGGGCGGGGCCGCGAGCCGGACGGCGCCCGGAACCAGCAGGTCCATCACTCGCTGGATCCGGTTCAGCTGCTGGATCACGTCCGCCACAGCCGGCTCACCGGCGGTGCGGGCGTCCTTCAGCAGCCGCGACTTCCACCACGCCTTCGGCCAGCGGCCACCGCTGACCCGGTGATAGTTCACGACCATGCGGCGCACCTGACGCTCGGACGCCATCCGGACCAGGTCGGGATCGTCGTCCGGGATCAGCCAGCCCCAGCGCTCGGCCATCCGGCGCGGGCTGTAGGCGAAGCGGCCGCGGCGCACGCGCTGGCCGGCGGCGGTGAGCGCGGCCCACCACATCAGGAAGATCACACAGGGTACGGCGAGACGCAGCAGCTTCTCGGTGCCGGTGACGGCGTTGCTGGCCACGATGATGCCGGAGATCGCGGCGATCAGCGCGGCGATGTAGAGCATCGGGCCCGGGTGACCGGGAGTGACGATCTTGCCGTCCGGGCCGTAGACGGTGGTGCGCCGGTACTGCTCGGCGGCGAGTGACGTCGCGGTCAGGAAGCAGATCTCGAAGACCGCGAAGACCAGCACCGCGAAGATCTTCGGCAGGTTGAGCTGGTCGACCGCGATGACCCACATGCCCTCGGCGTTGAGCAGCAGGGCGAGGTTCATGCTGAACGCGAGGGCGATCGGGCGCAGCGGCTTCTGCGATTTCTTGGCCCAGACGAAGAGCCCGATCAGCGCGATCACCCCGGCCAGGCCGCCGCCGAGCAGCACCAGTGCGGCGTAGTCCTGCCAGAACTCCGCGACCAGATCGTTGAGCTGCTTCACCCGGGGCGCCCCTCTCTCACAACGTCGCCGCGCTTTCTACCACGCGAATGTGACACGCGGCGACGAACGCTACCGGACGCCGAGTGGCGGGAACGAATTGATCACCTTACGGTCGGGAAAAGGGGAAGGATCGAACGAATGGGATGGACCCTCGTGGTCGCCGCCGTCGTCCTGGCCGCGCTGCTCGGCGGCTGGGTGATCGCCAAGACCCGGCCGCGGACGGCGGGAACACCGGTCGCCGCACCGCCGGACGAGACAGCGCCGTACGAGACAGCGCCGTACGAGACAGCCCGGTACGAGTCAGCACTGGATGAGACAGCGCTGGATGAGACAGCGGCGGAGGCCGAGGCGGAGGCGGTCCGGGCGGCGGCGGAACGGGCCGTGGTGGCGGCCGACGAGGCGCGGCACCGGGCGGAGTACGCGGAACAGCTCACCGAGGAGGCCGAGCAGCGCTATCTCGCCGCTCAGTGGGAGGCGCGGTCGGCGGCCGGGAACGAGTCGGATCGGCTGGTCCAGCGGGCGGCCCTGGACGCGTACCGCCGCGGTGATCTGAATGTGACGCAGCTGAACACCATCTGGGAGCACGCCACCGCGTCTACTGTGGAACCGGATCCCGGGCGGGTGGACACGGCACGCGACGAGTACGACCGGGCGCTCGCCGCGACAGCGCGGGTACGCCAGGAGGCGCACGTCGCCGAGGTGGCCGCCGAGGCTCTCGTCGAGGAGACCCGGATCGCCGCGAGCGAACGGCCCCGGACCGGCCTGGACGACCTGCTGAGGTAACGGCCCGCCGGGAAGCCGTGGGACGCTTCCCGGCGGGTCATCCAAACCCGCCGGTGAGGGCGGCAGGATCTCAGCCCATGTGGTGATAGCCGTGGCCGACGGGCGGGACGAACGTCTCCTTGATGGTCCGCGGCGACGTCCAGCGAACCAGGTTGTGCCAGGAGCCGGCCTTGTCGTTGGTGCCGGAGGCCCGGCCGCCGCCGAACGGCTGCTGCCCGACCACCGCGCCGGTGGGCTTGTCGTTGAAGTAGAGGTTGCCCGCCGTGAACCGCAGCCGGTGTCCCAGGTCCTCCAGGGCGCCCCGGTCCTGCGCGAAGATCGCCCCGGTCAGCGCGTAGGGGCTGGCCGTGTCCACGAGCCCGACGACCTCGTCCAGGTCGTCGTAGACGTACACGGCGAGGATCGGTCCGAAGTACTCGGTGGTGAACACCTCGTCGCGCGGGTCGGTGCACTCGATGACCGTCGGCCGTACGAAATAGCCCACGCTGTCGTCGCACGTGCCCCCGGCCAGGATCGTGCAGGACGGTGTGGCGGCGGCCCGCTGCAGCGCCGCGGCGTGCCGGGCGAAGGCCCGGCCGTCGATGACCGCCCCGCCGAAGTGGGAGAAGTCCGTCACATCCCCGTAGGACAGCGACTCGGTGAGCGCGACCAGCCGGTCCCGGACGCCACCCTCCCAGAGCGAACGCGGGATGTAGGCCCGCGACGCCGCCGAGCACTTCTGCCCCTGGAACTCGAACGCGCCCCGGACCAGCCCGACGACGAGCGCGTCGACATCCGCGGAGGGGTGCGCGAGAACGAAGTCCTTACCGCCGGTCTCCCCCACCAGGCGCGGATACGACCGATATTTCGCGATGTTCGCCCCGACGGTTCCCCACAACTTCTGGAACGTACCCGTAGAACCGGTGAAGTGGATGCCCGCCAGATCGGGATGGGTCAGCGCCACGTCGGACACCGCCAGCCCGTCCCCGGTCACCATGTTGATCACACCGGCCGGCAGCCCCGCCGCCTCGAACAGCCGCATCGTGTGGTGCGCCGCGAGCTGCTGCGTCACCGACGGCTTCCAGATCACCGTGTTGCCCATCAGCGCCGGCGCCGACGGCAGGTTCGCGGCGATCGCGGTGAAGTTGAACGGCGTGATCGCGTAGACGAACCCTTCCAGCGGCCGGTGGTCGACCCGGTTCCACACGCCCGGCGAGGAGATCGGCTGCTGCTGGAGGATGCCCTGCGCGAAGTGCACGTTGAAGCGCAGGAAGTCGATCAGCTCGCAGGCCGCGTCGATCTCCGCCTGCTGCGCGGTCTTCGACTGGCCGAGCAGCGTGGCGGCGTTCAGGGTGTCCCGCCACGGCCCGGCGGCCAGGTCGGCGGCCTTCAGGAAGATCGCGGCGCGGGCCTCGAACGGCAGCTCGCGCCAGGCCGGCGCGGCGGCGGTGGCAGCGTCCACGGCGGCCTGCGCGTCGGCGTGGGTGGCGTTGCGGGTCACGCCGAGCACGTGGGCGTGGTTGTGCGGCTGGACGACGTCGTGCGCGGCACCGCCGCCCATCCGCGAGACCCCGCCGACGGTCAGGGTCAGCTCGGCGGTCTCCCCGGCGAGCTCGGCCACCCGTTTCTGCAGGCTGATCCGCTCCGGCGAGCCGGGGGCGTAGCCGCGCACCGGTTCGTTCACCGGCGCAGGCACTGTGGCTACGGCGTCCATTTGTCATTGCTCCTTGTCGTCAACGTCGGAAGCGAGGGTGCCCAGGTACAGCTCGATCACCTTCGGGTCGTGCATGAGCTCCTCGCCGGTGCCGGTGTGCGCGTTGCGGCCCTGGTCGAGCACGTAGGCGCGGTCGCAGATCTGCAGGCAGCGCCGCGCGTTCTGCTCGACCATGACCACCGCGACGCCGGACTTCTTGATCCGGTACGCGTGCAGGAACACCTCGTCCTGCCGCTGCGGGGAGAGTCCCGCCGACGGTTCGTCGAGCAGCAGCACCGACGGGTCGGTCATCAGCGCCCGGGCCATCGCGAGCGTCTGCCGCTGCCCACCGGAGAGCGAGCCGGCCTTCTGCTTGAGGCGGGCGGTGAGGTCCGGGAAGAGGTCGCAGACCGCGGCGAGGCGGGTGGCGAACTCCTTGGGCCGCTGGAAGATCCCGATCTCCAGGTTCTCCCGCAGCGTCAGGTCGGTGAAGACGTTGGCGGTCTGCGGCACGAAGCCGACGCCCCGGGCGACGAGTTTCTCGGCGCTGATCCCGGTGACGTCCTCGCCGTCGATCAGGATCTGGCCGCCACGGATCTTCACCATCCCGAAGATGGCCTTGAGCAGCGTCGACTTGCCGGCGCCGTTCGGTCCGAGGATGCCGACCAGCTCGCCCCTGGACGCGGTCAGGTCGCACCCGTTCAGGATGTCGATGCCGGGCAGGTACCCGCCGACGAGGGCCTTCACGACGACAGCGGTCATGCTTCCATCTCCCGGATCAGCTGGCGCAGGTCGGTGTCGTGGTGCGCGCCCAGGTACGCGTCGACCACAGCTGTCGACGACAGCACCTCGCCGGGCGTGCCCTCGGCGATGATCCGGCCCTCGGCCATCACCACGACCCAGTCCGCGACGTACCGGACCATGTGCATGTCGTGCTCGACGAAGAGCACGGTCATGCCCTGTTCCCTGAGGTCCTTGATGTGGTGCAGCAGCGACTGGGTGAGCGCCGGGTTCACCCCGGCCATCGGCTCGTCGAGCATCACCATCGCCGGCTCGTTCATGATCGCGCGAGCCATCTCCAGGAGCTTGCGCTGACCGCCGGAGAGGCTTGCCGCGTAGTCGTGCGCCTTCGTGTCGAGCTTGAATCTCTCCAAGATCTCCAGAGCGCGCGCTGCTTCGGCTCTGTCCCGGTTCTTCCAGAAGAGCAGGAGCCGTTCGCCGGGCTGCCGCTTGGAGCCGATCAGCATGTTCTCCAGCACCGTCAACCGGCCGAGCACCTTGGTGAGCTGGAACGTGCGGACCATCCCCTGCCGGGCCACCTGCCACGGCTTCATCCCCTGCAGCGCGACGCCGTCGAACGTCCACGATCCCGTCTGCGGCTTGTCGAAACCGGTCAGCAGGTTGAAGAACGTCGTCTTGCCGGCGCCGTTCGGGCCGATCAGCGCGGTGATCTTGCCGCGCGGGATCTCCACGTGGTCCACGTCGACGGCGGTCACCCCGGCGAAGTGCCGGTGCACGCGGTCGGCGACCAGGATCGGTGTGTCATTTTGCATCGAACGAAAGCTCCGTCCGGTTTCCGAGGATGCCCTGCGGGCGGAACACCACGAGCAGCACCAGCGCCACACCGACCAGCACGAAGCGCAGCTGGCTGCCCTGGGTCACGTTGTCGAAGAGCCCGTGCTCGACGCCGATCGTGACCAGCTCGTCGGTGAAGCGCATGACCACCCAGAAGATCATCGAGCCGAGGATCGGGCCGAAGACCGTGGCGGCGCCGCCGAGGATCAGCATCGTGTACATGTTGAAGGTCATCCGGGTGGCGAAGTCGAACGGCTGCACCGAGGTCGGCTGCACGTAGAGGATGCCGGCCGCCGCGCCGATCACACCGCCGATGACCAGGGCCTGCAGCTTGTACAGGTTGACGTTCTTGCCGAGGCTGAGCATCGCGTTCTCGTCCTCGCGGATGCCCTTGAGCACCCGCCCCCACGGACTGCAGACCAGCAGGTAGATGACGCCCGCCGTGGCCAGCACGACCAGCCAGTCGACGGTGGCGATCCACAGATCGTTGCTGCCGAAGGTCCACGGCCCGATCCTCACCACCCCGCTCGCGTACGGGTTCGAGTCCTTCAGCCACCCCGAGTACTCGTTGTAGAGGCCGTTCGCGCCGCCCGTCCACTTCGCGAACGCGCTGGAGTTCAGCGCGAACCGGATGATCTCGGCAGCCGCGATCGTGACGATCGCCAGGTAGTCGGCCCGCAGCCGCAGCGTCGGGACGCCGAGCAGCAGCGCGTACGCGGCGGCCAGCAGCAGCGTGACGGCGATGGCGAGCGGCGTGGAGAAGCCGAACGTCATCACCGAGATCGCGAAGCCGTACGCCCCGATCGCCACGAAGCCGGCCTGGCCGAAGTTGAGCAGCCCGGTGAAACCGAAGTGGACGTTGAGCCCGATGGCCGCCAGGGCGTACGCCGCGGTGGTCGGCGTGATCAGCTCGCGCAGCGAGTTCCAGATGATGTCCATGCCGACCCCTAACCGATCCGCTCGCGGCGTCCGAAGATGCCCTGCGGGCGGACCAGCAGGACGATGACCAGGACCGCCAGGCCGCCGACGTACTTCATGTCGGCGGGGATCCAGAGCACCAGGATCTCGGTGCAGAGCCCGACCACGATCGAGCCGACGAGCGTGCCGAACGCGGTGCCGAGGCCGCCCAGGATGACGCCGGCGAACATCAGCAGCAGCAGGTTGAAGCCCATGTCGAAGGAGACCTGGTTGAAGACGCCGAGCAGCACGCCGGAGAGGGCCGCGAGCGCCCCGGCCAGCACCCAGACGATGCGGGTGACCTTGTCGACGCCGACGCCGCTCGTCGCGGCGAGCGCGCTGTTGTTGGCGATCGCCCGGGTGGCCTTGCCGATCCGGCCGTACTTCAGCCACAGGCCGACCCCGATCAGCACCACGATGCTGATGCCCATGCTGGCGTAGCTGGTGGCCGGCATGACGACCGGCCCGAGCGTGACGGTGCCCCAGCTCTCCTCGGTCATGCCGCGCGAGGCGCTGCCGAAGAAGAACTGCATGAGGCTGCGGATCGCCATGCTGATCCCGATGCTGGCGATCATCAGGGTGACCAGGGAGACGCCCTTACGGCGCAGCGGACGCCAGAACGCGACGTCCTGCGCGTACCCGAAGACGCCGCCGAGCACCGTGGCGATCGCCGCGGCCAGCAGCAGCGGCAGGCCGGCGACGTGCGCGAGGACGAAGCCCATCAGGCCGCCGAAGGTGACGCTCTCGCCGTGCGCGAAGTTGGTGAAACGGGAGGTGCCGAAGACCAGCGAGAGACCGATCGCCGCGATGGCGATGAGCAGCCCCAGGTTGAATCCGGAGACCGCGCGCTGGGCGAGCTGGTCGGTGAAGCTCGCGACCTGCCGGCCGCTCTCGGTCGTGGAGACCACGACGTTGAGCACCGGGAGCGTGGTCGGCGAGTCGACGAGCTCCTTCTCCACCTCGTAGGTGTCGCCCTCGAAGTGGCTGGTGGCCGCCGTGGTGTCGATGGTCAGCGTGTAGGTGCCGGGACCGGGCACCGGGACGACCTCCCAGCGGCCCTTCTCGTCCGTGGTGTCGGCGCCGACCACCCGGTCGCCGTCCCGGATCTCGACCGCGGCGCCGCTGACCGGCTGTTTCGTCCCGTCCCGGAGCAGGCCGCGGAAGCCCCACTCGTCGGCGGGCGCGGCGGCGGCGGGGGACGGCAGGGCGAACACGCATGCCAGCGCCAGGACCGCCAGAAGCCACCGGATGGCTCTACTCGGTATCACTGAGGTTTTTCCTTGTCGTCAGCGGTGGCCCCGGCACCGTCGCCGGGGCCACCGTGGGTCCTGGCTGGTTACTTCGCTACCGCGTACGCGCCCTTGTCGTCGTAGACGTAGAGGTTGTAGGCGGTCTCGGTGACGTCGTTGTTGGAGGCGAACTTCAGGCCGCCGCTGAGGCCGTCGTAATCGGCCTTCTTGCCGGCCGCGAGCAGGCCGGCGCACTCCTTGAACGTCGTGCACTTGGTCGAGCCCTCGGCGCCGCCGGAGACCTCGGCCATCGTGGCGGCGATCGCCTTGCCGTCGTTCGACTTCGCGGCGATCGCGGCGAGGGCGGAGACCACCACGGCGTCGTAGGTGGAGCCCGCGTACGCGAACGACTTCAGGTTCGGGTTCTTCGCGAGGAGCTTCTTCTCGAAGTCCGCCTCGACCGCCGGGTCCGGGCCGGCCAGGAAGCCGCGCAGGCCCTTGAGCAGGGACGGCTTGATGGTGTACTTGCCGAGCGTGGAGTTCGACAGGTAGACGTTCTTGTCGGTGAACCCGTGGGTGCCGATCAGCGACTCGATCATGCTGCCCGAGTAGGACGCGTAGGAGAGCAGCACCACGGACTCCGGCTTGGCGGCCACGACCGCGTCGATCTGCGCGCTGTAGTCGGTGTCGGTCGTGTTGAACTGCTGCTGCGCGACGACCTCGACGCCGGCCGCCTCGAACGACTCCACCATCGACTTCTGGAACGCCTGACCCCAGGCGTCGTTCTGCGCGATGATCGCCGCGGTGGCGTGCCCGTCCTGGACGACCAGGTCGGCAAGCTTGGCGGCCTCGAGGGCGTCGGTCGGCGCGGTGCGGAAGTACAGCGGGTTGATGCCGGTCAGGCTGGACGAGGTGTTCGATCCGGAGACCTGCACCGCGCCCGACTCGGTGACCTTGCCGACGATGGCGCCGGACATGCCGGAACCGTAGGCGCCGATCACCACGTCGGCGCCCCAGGTGACCAGGCTGTCGACGGCCTGCACGGCGGTGTCGTTGTTGTCGGTGGAGTCGACCTGCTTGGCCTCGATCTTGCTGCCGTTCACGCCGCCCGCGGCGTTGATCTCCTCGACCGCCACGTCGACCGCGCTGACCAGGGCTTCACCGGCGCCCGCGTAGGCGGTGTGCGGCAGGATCGCGCCGACCTTGAGCGGGCCGCTCGCCGCCGCGGCGGTGGCGCCTTCCTCGCCGGCCGGGGCTTCGCTCGACGAACAGGCGGTGAGAGCGACCACCAGGCCGCCCGTGACCAGAGTTGTTATGAGTCCACGACTGACAGCAGTCACGTTGCACTCCTCAGCGGATACCGATCGGTGCACCAGAGTCTCACCGATCTTGTATGCGGCACCGTATACAGAGCCGATTACAAAGATGTAACGAAAGGCCGGGCGCATCCGCGCCCGGCCTTGAGTAACGGCGAGAGATACCGCTTACGCTGCGGAAATGACGGTCTGCAAGATCGCTTGGGTACGGCTGATGTGCGCGCGCACGAGAGTCTCCACTGCGGAGCCGTCACGCTGCGTCAATGCCTCGATCATCTGACGGTGCTCGGCGTTCACCTCGGCGGCGTCCTTCGCCGACATCAGCCAGGTCGCGCTCAGCGACCAGTGGCTGATGTTGGTGCGCTGGGCGAACTGGACGAGCAGCGGGTTGCCGCAAGCCGCCGTGATCAGCCCGTGGAACTGCCGGTTGAGCCGGTTCAGCTCCTTGGCGGTCGAGCCGGGCCGGTCGATGGCGTCGGCGATCCGGGTGAGCTGCTCCAGGTCGGCGTCGGTGATCCGCTCGGCGGCGAGCCGGGCCGCCGCGCTCTCCACGGCGGCGCGGGCCACCACGATGTGCAGCGCCTCCTCGGGCGAGTGGTCCCGGACCACCCAGCCACGCACCCGGGCGACCAGGCCCTCCTGCGCGAGGCGGAGCAGGGCCTCGCGGACCGGGGTGCGGCTCACCTCGAGCGAGGCGGCCAGCTCCTCCTCGACGAGCCGCCGGTTCGGGGCGATGTCGCCGTCCAGGATCGCGTCACGCAACTGCTGGTACGCCTTGTCCGCAGCGAACGGGACCCCGTCGGCCGGGGCGGGCTGCAGGCTCTTCGGGAGTACCACGGCGCGGTCCTTCACAGGGTCACTGGCAACAGAGGTGCCCCGAAGTGTAGGTGGCAGCCCACCGGGGATCAGCGTGCGACAGCTCACACGGAGCGAAACGGCCCGGTCACCGTGGCGACCGAGCCGTTCATCGATCAGCGGTTCACTCGTTCAGGGCGCACGGGGCCAGGCCCTCGGCGTTCAGGTTCGGCTTCGCGGCAGCCCGCCCGATCGCCGTCTCCATCCGGTTGATCGTCGCGAACCGCTTGTCCTCCAGCGGGCCGAGGATCGCGTTCCGGATGAAGTTCGGGCCACCCTGGCCCTGCGTGCTGACGATCCGGGCGTTCGCCTCCCGGATCTGCGTGTCCAGCAGCTCCAGGTTGCGGGTCACCTCGGCCTGGGCCGACGCCGGGATCGCCACGCCGATGGTCACGGCCGGGCAGTTCACGGTCGGCACGGCGCCGTTGCCCGCGTTGCCGCCGGCGTTGTTGCCCGCGTTGCCGCCCGGGTTGGCGGTGGCGACCGCGGTGGGCTGGGCCGCCGAGGCGCCGCCGTTCTGGTTCAGGCCGCACGTGGCGAGACCCTCGGCGTTCAGGTTCGGCTTCGCGGCAGCCCGGCCGATCGCCGTCTCCATCCGGTTGATCGTCGCGAACCGCTTGTCCTTCAGCGGCCCGAGAATCGCGTTCTGGATGAAGTTGGCGCCGCCCTGGCCCTGCGTGCTCACGATCCGGGCGTTCGCCTCCCGGATCTGCGTGTTCAGCAGTTCCAGGTTCCGGGTGATCTCCGCCTGCGCCGATGCCGGCACCGCCACATTGATGGTGACCGCCGGGCAATTCACCGTCGGCACACCCGCCGCATTGTTCCCGCCGGCATTGTTGTTGCCGGCATTGTTGCCGCCGGCATTGTTGTTGCCGGCATTGTTGTTGCCGGCATTGTTGTTGCCGGCCGCCGCACTCGGCACCGCCGTCGGCTGCGGCCGCGACGTGCCGCCGTTCTGGTTCAGGCCGCAGGTCGAGAGACCCTCGGCGTTCAGATCCGGTTTCGCGGCAGCCCGGCCGATCGCCGTCTCCATCCGGTTGATCGTCGCGAACCGCTTGTCCTTCAGCGGCCCGAGAATCGCGTTCTGAACGAAGTTCGGCCCGCCCTGACCCTGCGTGCTCACGATCCGGGCGTTCGCCTCCCGGATCTGCGTGTTCAGCAGCTCCAGGTTCCGGGTGATCTCCGCCTGCGCCGACGCCGGCACCGCCACATTGATGGCCACTGTCGGACAGTTCACCGTCGGCACCGCGGCGTCCGCGGCCGCCGCCACACCGAGTCCGACTCCGACCAGGGCCACCGCGACACCCGCCACGCCGGCCACGCGCCAGCGCCGGACGTTCGATCCCCCGTTGCTCCGGTAGCTCCGGTAGCGCCTCATCTTCGTGCCTTCCTGTCGGACCACCTTCTCGATCGGTCCATACGGGAACGCTCCCACCAGGGATCGAAATAAAGCGAAACTTAAGGTTCGACGGGCTGCCCTCTTAAGAAACCTGTCCGTTACTGATCAGCCTGCGGCGCGCTCACCAGGCACTTCACGATCATGGGCTCCCGCGAGGTGCGCGGGAGCCCATGGTGAGCGGGAACCGGGGTCAGATCCGCCCGGCGCCGGCTCCCGCTGTCACGAGAGCGGGCACCAGCGCGGTCGGGGTGACCGGGCCGGCGCGCAGCACCGGGGTCCAGCCGGCGTCCGTGCCGAGGTCCGGGTCGTGCGTCGCGTTGTACTCGGCGAGCAGGCTGACCGCGCGGACCGGGCCGGTGCCGACCCGGGTCAGCGTGCCGATCTCGGTCATCGCCGTGCCGCCCCAGTCGTAGACGAACTCGTCCAGGTCGATGTCGGCGCTGCGCAGCAGGAAATTGTTCTCCGCGTAGATGGCCGAATAGACCCCGACCCCCCAGGAGTACGAATACCGGTCCTCATCGGTCAGGTAGTAGTAATTGTTGTAGACGTCCACCTGGCCGAACCGCACGCGCGGAACCCGCTGCCCGACATTGGCGAACCTGTTGTGGTGAACCGTCACCCGGAGCTTGCCGGCATCGGCGCCGACCGTGTTCGTCGAGCCGATCAGCATCGTCTTGTCGTGCTCCTGGAAGACGTTCCAGGAGACCGTGACGTAATCCGACGCCCGGATCACGTCGAGCGCCCCGTCGTGCACCTGGTACGGCCGCCCGAAATAGCGCGGCTGCGCCTCGTCCACGTTGTTCCCGTCGCTGAACGTGTTGTGATCCGCCCAGACGTGCGTGGCCCCGGTGAGGGTGATCAGGTCGTAGTTCGAGTTCCAGTTGCCGGCCGAGCCGTCGGTCGGATCCCAGACCGGGAAACAGTCGGCGGCGTCCTCCAGGCGCAGATTGCGCACGATGACGTTGTCGACGTTCTGGACCAGCAGATTCGCCCCGACGAGACGGGCGTTCGGCAGGCCCAGAATGGTGGTGTTCGAGCCGACGCGCAGCTGGATCCGCGCCGCCTGATTGCGCGCCGAACGCACCCGGGCCTCTTCGAGCGGTCCGCTCGGGCGGGTCGCGGTGCCCCACACGGCCGGGTCGTAGGCCGCCAGATAGGCGTCCAGCGAGTAGGCCGGATCGGCGTAGTCGTCGCAGGTGAGAGCGTTGCCGGCATCGTCGGTGTTGGCGTTGATGGTGCCCGAGATCAGCACGATGCGCGGCGTCGGATCGGTGCCGCCGGCGAGGGCGGCGGCCAGTTCGGCCCGGTTGCGCACGACGAAAACGTGCGCGTCGTCGGCCGCGGAGCCGCCGGTGGTGCCGCTGGTGGCGGCGGCCCATCCGTCGTTCGCGGGCAGGGCCTGCCGGGCGGCCGGGGGGAGAGCGGCGGACGCTGCCGGGGAGACGGCGGACGCTGCCGCGGAGAACGGAACGGTGGCGACCGTGCCGGCGAGGACGATGCCGACGGCCGCGGAGAGAAGGGAGCGCATCGCGGGCCTACTCGGCCGATTCCGGGGTGACTGATTCCGGGGCGACGGGTTCGAGGTGCATCCACGTGAAGACCAGCGGGTCGGCTCCCCGGCTGATCAGGTGGTGGTCCTCCCCCGGCTCGAAGACGATCGCCTCACCGGCTTCGAACTTGTCCACCTCGGCGCCCTCGATCTCGATGACGCCGCTGCCCTGCACGATGACGAACACCTCGGGAACGGTGTGGACGTGCCGTCCCGGCTCGTCGTGCGTCCGGAAACCGGGCTGGGCGTAGACCCGGAACCCGCCCCGCTGCACCACGTGCCCGGGAAGAACACTGGTGAACGTGGGGCCCCGATGATGGTCCTGTAATTGGCTGACGGCTAATTTGCGCACGGACGATCCTCCTCTTGGTTTCTCACAGCTGAATGAGCTGAGCCCGGGACGCCCAGCCGACGCCGAGCTCGGCGGGCAGCTCACCGGTGGCGGCGACCTGCCGGACCAGCTCGTCGACGCCGGGCAGCACCGATCCGCCGCCCTCGGAATGCGGGACGAGCCATTTCGGTCCGATCTCGACCGGCGGCGCCGACCCCACGATCGCCGCGCCGACAGCGGTGAACGTCGCGGTCCGGCGCAGCGGCGCGAGCAGCGGCACCGCGGGGTCCGCCCGGTGGTCGAGCAGGTTCTCCAGGAGCCCGGTCCGCCCCGGGACCTCGCGGAACGCCTCCTCGCCGGGCAGCCGCAGCCGGTCGGTCGGGTACTCCAGGGCCGCGCCGCCGACCCGGATCTCGCCGGCCAGGAAGACCGCCGACGCGAGCGTCACGGCCACCGTGATCCGGCGGCCGTCCCCGGCGGTGACCCGCAGGAACGTGGTGTCGTCGGTCTCGATGTCCCGGGTGCGGTAGGCCTCCAGCTCCAGGTGGCGGGGCCGGAAGCCGGGGCCGGCGATGACCAGGGCCTGCATGAGCGCGTGGGCGAACGGGTTGACCAGGGCGCCGTCGAACACCGGGCGCCCGCCGACCGCCCGGCGCCCGGCCCAGGGCGTCCGCCGGTAGTAGGTGTCCGGCCGCCACCAGGCCCCGAACACGCCGATCGGACCGGCCGGCGCGGCGGCGACCAGCCGCGCCAGGGCCGCCGACCCGAGCGCCTGGAAGCCCACCTGGCAGAGCCGGCCGGACGCGGCGACCGCCGAGGCGAGCCGCCGGTGCTCGTCGAGGGACATCACCGGCGGCTTCTCCAGCAGCAGGTCCGCGCCGCCGTCGAGGGCGTCGAGGGCGATCGGCAGATGGGTGTGCGGTGGCGTGCAGATCACCACCACGTCCGGGCGGACCGCGGCGAGCAGCGCCGTGTGATCGGTGAAGAACGGCACGCCGTCCAGGGGCGCCGAGGGGTCCGGCGCGAACGGCTGCCTGTCGCAGAGGCCGGCCACCTCGATCCGGCCGGCGTCCCGGAGGCGGCTCAGCACCCGGCGGTGGGACAGGCCGTGCCCACCCGCGCCGATCAGGGCGACCCGTGGCGTCATCGCCCGGCCTCCCGGATCGTGGCCGCCGCGCCGTGCCGGTCCAGCTCGGCGTACCAGCGGACCACCTCGCGCCGGAGCACGTCGTCGCCGGCCAGGGCTGGCGGGAACACCTCGCCGAGACCGAACAGCGCGCTCGTCACACCGTTCGGGGTGTCCGGCACCGCGGCGAGCGCCTCGCGGATCCGGCCGGCGAGCGGGTCGTCCAGCCTCAGTGGCGCGCCGCTGTCGGCGTACCCTCGCGCGAAGCGCATCCACGCGGCCAGGAAGAGCCCCGCCCAGCAGGGATCATCGCCTCGATCGCGCAGATCCTGGATGGTGCCGAGCAGGCGGTGCGGCAGTTTCTGGCTGCCGTCCATGGCGACCTGGAGGTTGCGGTGGCCGAGTTCGCGGTTCGCGAACCGGGTCAGCACCGTCGCGCCGTACCCGGTGACCGTCACGCCGGCCGGCGGGGTGACGGTGCGCGCGACCTCCTCGGCGAGGAACCGGCGCAGCACCTCGCCCATGCCGGGCATGTCGAGCGAGTCGGCGATCAGCTCCTGCCCGGCGAGCGCCCCCAGATAGGCGAGCGCCGAGTGGACGGCGTTGAGCGCCCGCAGTTTGAGGGTCTCCCACGGGGTGACGTCGCTGGTCAGGATCGCGCCGGCGGCCGCCCAGTCGGGACGCCCGCCGGGGAACCGGTCCTCGATCACCCACTGGGTGAAGGGTTCCGCGACGACCGGGACGGCGTCCTCGGCGCCGAGCGCGAGCGCCGCCCGCCGCCGGTGATCCGCTGTCGTGGCCGGGACGATCCGGTCGACCATGGTGGCCGGGAACGCGACGTCGTCCGGCAGCTCCGCGCCGGCCAGCTCCAGGGCTCGCGCCACCACGGCACGGATCCGCGGGCCGTTGTTCTGCAGGTTGTCGCAGCAGAGCACGGTGAGCGGGCCGGCGCCGGCCGCGCGGCGGGCGAGCAGGCCGCGGGCGAGCAGCGCGGGCACCGACGCCGGCGGGGCGGCGCCGGTCAGCTGCGCCCGCACCTGATCGTCGCCGGCGAGCCGGTACGCCTTCTCGGTGACGGTGAGCGACACGATCCGGATGGCCGGGTCGGCGATCGCGGCGAGGACCCCGTAGGGATCACCGGCGGCGTGCCCGAGCCCGGACAGGATGCCGACCGCCCGTGCCTCGTCGGCCTCCCCGCCCACGGTGAGCACGCTGTAGAGCCGGTCCTGCTCGCGCAGCCGGTCCACGATCTCGCGGGAGCGCGGCGCGATCCCGACGATCCCCCAGTTCCCGCCGGACGCCGCGACCGCCGCCTCGGTGTAGACGGCCTGGTGTGCCCGGTGGAACGCGCCCAGTCCGAGGTGGACGATGCCGGGGCGGACCTCGCCCGGCCGGACGAGCGGGCGGGCGGCAGCGGGCAGTCCGGCGGCAGCGGCGAGGCCGAGCCGATAGGTCACCGCCATGCCGGGCCGTCCGGGAAGCGGAACTCGGCGATCGAGGCCGGTTTCATCTCGACGCTGTAGCCGGGCCGGGCCGGCAGCCGGTACCGGCCGTCCACCACTGTCACCGGGTCGGTGAAGTGCTCGTGCAGGTGGTCGACGTACTCGATCATGCGGCCGTCCAGGGAACGGCCGATCCGCAGGTAGTCGAAGATCGCCAGGTGCTGGACGTACTCGCAGAGGCCGACGCCGCCGGCGTGCGGGCAGACCGGCACGCCGAACTTCGCGGCGAGCAGCAGGATCGCGAGCACCTCGTTGACGCCGGCGACCCGGCAGGCGTCGACCTGGCAGACCCGGATCGCGCCGGCCTGCATCAGCTGCTTGAAGATCACCCGGTTGGCGGCCACCTCGCCGGTGGCGACCCGGACCGGCGCGACGGCCTGCGCGATGCGGGCGTGGCCCAGGACGTCGTCGGCGTGGGTGGGCTCCTCGATCCAGTACGGGTCGAACGCGGCGAGCCGGCCCATCGCGGCGATCGCCTGGTCGACGTCCCACACCTGGTTGGCGTCCATCATCAGCAGCGCGCCGGGCGGCAGTTCGCCGCGGATGATGCCGGCGCGCCGCACGTCGTCGTCGAGCGGGCCGCCGACCTTCATCTTCACGGCGCGCCAGCCGTCGGCGACGGCCTGCCGGGTCAGCGCGCGAACCTTGTCGTCGGGGTAGCCGAGCCAGCCGACACTCGTCGTGTAGGCGGGGAACCCCTCGTTCTCCAGCCGGGCGAGCCGGTCCCCGTACCCGATGGCGCCCTGCTCCAGGATCTCGCGCGCCTCGCCGGGGGTGATCGCGTCGCTGATGTGTCCGAAGTCGACGGAGTCGACGAGGTCGGCGGCGGGCAGCTCGGCGAGGTACCGCCACATCGGCTTGCCGGCCTGCCGGGCGCGGAGGTCCCAGAGCGCGTTGATCAGCGCGCCGGCCGCCATCGCGATGACGCCCTTCTCCGGGCCGAGCCAGCGCAGCTGGGGGTCCGCGGTGATCGACGTGACGGCGACCTCCTCGGGCTCCCGCCCGATCACATGGACCGCGAGGGCCCGGACCGCGGCGCAGGTGATCTCGTTGCCGCGGCCGTTGGTGAAGGTCAGGCCGGTGCCGGTGACGCCGCTGTCGGTGATCACCTCGACGTAGGTGGCGGAGTAGTCGCCCCGGTTGATCGCGTCGGAGCCGTCGCCGGCTTCGGCGGTCGGGAAGCGGACGTCGTGGACCGTGACGTCTTTGATCATGACCGGTCCAGGCGGAAGACCCGCTTCGGCAGGTGGTAGGCCAGGTCCGCGATCGTCTCGGCGGCCTCGTCGAGCGGCAGCCGGTCCTCGGCGACCAGGCGGGCCAGGAAACCGGCGTCGATCCGGCGGGCCACGTCGTGCCGGGCCGGGATCGAGCAGAACGCGCGGGTGTCGTCGGCGAACCCGGCCGTGTTGTAGAAACCGGCCGACTCGGTGACCGTCTCGCGGAACCGGCGCAGGCCCTCCGGGCTGTCCAGGAACCACCACGGCGCGCCGAGGTAGAGGGCCGGGTAACCGCCGGCGAGCGGGGCCAGCTCACGGGTGAACGTCGTCTCGTCCAGCGTGTAGAGCACGATCCGCAGGCGCGGGTCGTGGCCGTACGCGTCGAGCAGCGGCCGCAGCCCGTTGACGTAGTCGGTCGCGGACGGGATGTCCCCGCCGACGTCCCGGCCGTGCTTGCGGTGCAGCGCGACGTCGTGGTTGCGCACCGATCCCGGATGCAGCTGCATGACCAGGCCGTCGTCCAGCGACATCCGGGCGAACTCGATCAGCATGTGCGCGCGGAACGCCTCGGCGTCGCGGGCGTCCGCGCCACCGCCGAGCGCCTTGCGGTAGAGCACCGCGGCCTCGCCGTCGTCCAGCACCAGCGTGGCGGCGGTCGGGTGGCCGTGGTCGGAGCTCGTCGCGCCGGCCGCGATGAAGAGCTCGCGGCGGGCCCGCAGGGCGGTCAGGAAACCGGGGTACGTGCCGACGTCGGTCCCGGTGAGCTCGCCCAGCGCCGCGACCCGCTCCGGCCAGCCCGGCCACTCCGGGTCGACCAGGTTGTCCGGGCGGAACGTGGTGATCACCCGATCGCCCCAGCCGTCGGCGGCCAGCTTGGCGTGGGCGGTCAGCTCGTCGAGCGGGCTCTCGGTGGTGGCCAGGACTTCGATGTTGAAGCGGGTGAAGAGGGCGCGGGGGCGGTAGTCGGGGTGGCGCAGCTTGTCCGAGATCTCGTCATAGATGGCGTCGGCGGTGGTTCTCCCCAGGCGCTTCTCCACGCCGAAGACCTCGCGGAACACCTTCTCGGTCCACAGCCGCGACGGCGTGCCCCGGAACAGGTGCCAGTTCTCCGCCAGCAGCCGCCAGATCGCCCGGCCGTCGGTCTCCACCGCCGAGCCGTCGATGCTCGGGACGCCGAGCCGGCTCTGCGGGATGCCCTGGCTGGCGAGCATCCGGGTGACGTAGTGGTCGGGCACCACGAAGAGCCGGGCCGGGTCGGGGAACGGGGTGTCGTCGGCGAGCAGCGCGGGGTCGACGTGGCCGTGCGGGCTGATCAGCGGCAGGTCCTTGGCGTGCTGGTAGAGCTCGCCGGCGATCCGCCGCTGGGTGGGGTCGGAGGGAAAGAGATGGGTCAACGGATCTCCTCGATGTCCAGGACGTCCTTCACCGGAACGGCCGTGCCGGTCCTGATCGACTCGTTGGCGGCGAGGCCGGTGAGCAGGGCGCGGGCGCCGTCCCGCGCGGTCGCGCTCCGGCCGAGCGGATCTTCTGGTTGGTCCGGCCGGATCAGATCCGCCAGCATCCGGACGTCACCGCCGCCATGCCCGCCACGGGACAGCCCTTCGACGACGACCTCCCGCGGCGGCGCCCAGTACGGCCGCACCAGCAGCCGCTTGAAGCCCTTCTCCGCGGTGGACTCGGCGCCCGGCTCGCCCTTGACCGCGCCGGCCGCCGCGGGCGCGACGTGGTCGCTCTCCACCACCTCGAGCTCGAGCCGGCCCCGGCTGCCGTTGATCATCAGCCGATAGCCCTCCCACGGCGCGTACGCCGTCAGGTGGTAGCTCATCGACGCGCCTCCGGCGTAGCGGACCAGCACCGCCATATCGTCCTCGATGGATACCCCGGAAGCGAAGACGTTCTGGTCGCGGTGGTAGCCGTCGTGGTGCTCGGCGTCGAGGTAGAGCTCCTTGAGCCCCGGTTCGTCAGCCAATTTCAGGGCAAACGGGTCATCTGCCGCTTTATCCGATAAATGGGCGCGTTCATAGTCCCGCGCATAGCCGTGCCTCGCGCCCTGATCACCGTAGAAGAAGAGCCGCCCCGCGGCGAACACCTGCTCGGGCTCGTCGTCGAGCCACCAGTTGACCAGGTCGAAGTGGTGGCTGGCCTTGTGCACCAGCAGCCCGCCGGAGTTGGCCTTGTCCCGGTGCCAGCGCCGGAAGTAGTCGGCGCCGTGCCGCACGTCGAGCAGCCACTCGAAGTGGACCGAGCCGACCTCGCCGATCTCCCCGCTCCGCACGATCTTCTTGACCGCCTCGTGCAAGGGGTTGTAGCGATAGTTGAACGTGACGCGCACGTCGCGGTTCGTTCGGCGCTGCGCCGCGAGGATCCGCCGGCACCCCGCCGCGTCCACCGTCATCGGCTTCTCGGTGATGGCGTCGCAGCCCGCCTCCAGGGCCGCCACGACGTACTCGTCGTGGTAGCGGTCCACTGTGGTGACCAAGGCGACGTCCACCCGCTCCCGCTTCAGCATCTCGGTGAAGTCGGCCGCGTCGTAGACCGGCACGGGCGGCACGCCGAGTCGTTGCAGGCGGGCGTTGTGGACCGCGGCGCGGGCCGGGTTGGTGTCCGCCAGGGCCACCAGCTCGGCCACGTCGGCGTGGTCGGTGGCGAGCGCCCTGAGGAAGAGGCCGGCCCGGGCGCCGGCGCCCACGAGGGCGTAGCGCCGGCGGGGTGGTTGCGTCATTCCGTCGCCTCCAGCATCGGCAAACGTTTGCAGCAGGTTACCGGCCTCGTCTCGATGGAAGTCAATATGCTGTCGGTATTTGCCCGCTTTTATGCCGGTTGATTAACCGTGCCGCCACAAGATCGACATAGATAGGCGTTGACACCTCAGCAACCGTTTGCATTAATGGCTTCCACCGGAGAGATCCGGGTCACATTGAGGGAGGCATCGTGGCAGTCACGATCCGGGACGTGGCACGAGCGTCCGGAGTGCACATCTCCACGGTGTCGCGCACCTTCTCGGCACCGCATCTGGTCAACCCCGAGACCCGTTCCCGGGTGCTGGCCACCGCGGAGCAGCTCGGTTACCGTCCCAACCGGGCGGCCCGGGCACTGATCACCGGACGTACCCACAACATCGGCCTGATCGTGGCCGACATCGCCAACCCGTTCTTCCCGCCGCTGATCAAGGCGGCCGAGACACATGCCCGGCGGCGTGACTACCACGTCTTCGTCGCCGACACCGATGAGGACCCGATCGTCGAGGCCGACCTGGTCCAGGCCCTGGCGAAACAGGTCGACGGGATTCTGCTCTGCAGCCCCCGGATGACCGACGACCAGATCGAGCAGCTCCGGCGTGAGGTGCCCCTGGTCGTCATCAACCGCATGATCACCGGCTTGCCCGCGGTGGTCATGGACGTCGGGCAGGGCGCGCGGTCCGCCGTGCGTCACCTGCTCAGCCTGGGTCACCGCCACCTGGTCTACCTGTCCGGACCACGTGGCTCCTGGACCAACCGGGAGATCCGCAGGGCTGCCGGGGCAACCGCCCGGGCCGCCGGCGCGGAGCTCACGGTCCTCGGTCCGCACCAGCCGATCACGGCGGCCGGCGCCGCGGCAGCCGAGGCCGTCCTGGCCACCGGCGCCACCGCGGTGCTCGCCTACAACGACCTGATGGCGATCGGCCTGCTGCAAGCGCTGCACGATCGTGACGTCGCCGTGCCCGGACAGGTGAGTGTCGTCGGTATCGATGACATCGCGGCAAGCGAACTGGTCCGCCCCAAGCTCACCACGGTGGCGAATCCGACCGCTGCCGCCGGACGCGCCGCCGTCGACATGCTCCTGCAGCAGGGCGACGACGGCTCCACCGGACAGATCAACCTGCACACCGACCTTGTCATCCGCAACTCCACCGGTCCGGGTCCGTTCCTTCCGGCCGGTGCGACCACCGCTGAGGTCGCCGCATACGTCAAGGAGTGACGACAAGCCATGACCGCAACACACCCGCCCCGGCGCCGTTTCCTGCGTACCCTCGTCGCCGGCATGCTCGCCCTTCCCCTGGTCCTCGGCGCCTGTGGCGGTGACGACTCGGGCGGTGACGACGGCAAGGTGGAGCTGAGCTTCTTCTGGTGGGGAGGCGAGGCCCGGGCCGAGCTCACCGAGAAGGCGCTCGACCTCTACACCGCCAAGCACCCGGACGTCACCTTCAAGAAGACCTGGCAGGCCAACCAGGGCTACTTCGACAAGCTGGCCACGCTCACCGCCGGCGACGACGCGCCGGACATCTTCCAGATCGACGACAACTTCCTCGCCGAGTACGCGACCCGCAACGTCACGCTGGACCTCACCCCGTACCAGTCGGACGGGAAGCTGGACACCACGAAGTTCCCCGAGGGCCTGTGGAAGTACGGCGTCGTCGACGGCAAGCTGGCCGGCCTGGCGTTCGGCGAGAACACCCAGGGCCTGGTCTTCAACAAGTCCAAATTGGAGGCCGCCAAGCAGCCGCTGCCGACGACCGGGATGAGCTGGGAGGAGCACATCGCCTGGGCACAGAAGGCGGGCGCCGCGGCCAAGCTCCCCGGCACCCAGGACCCGAGCGCCGACTACAAGGCGTTCTGGGTGTGGCTGCGCCAGCAGGGCAAGGAGATGTACAACGGCAACGAGCTCGGCTTCACCGCGGCCGACGTGCAGGCCTGGTTCGAACTGTGGAAGGGCGCCCGGGACGGCAAGGCCACCCCGACCGCCGACGTGATCCACGAGGGCAACCAGACCGACATCACCAAGCAGCTGGTGGTCACGAACAAGGCGCTCACCTCCTGGGTGTGGGCGAACCAGATGCCCGAGCTGCAGAAGAACACGAAGGACGAGCTCGGCGTGGTCGCGTACCCCGGTGACAACAGCAAGCAGTGGCCGCGCGCCTCGATGTACTTCTCGGTCTTCCGCGGCACCGAGCACAAGGACATCGCGGTCGACGTGATCAACTTCCTGGCGAACGACCCGGAGGCCGGCAAGATCCTCGGCACCGACCGGGGCCTGCCGTCGAACCTCGACACCCGCGCCGCGGTCGCCGCCTCCACCGACAACCCGTCGATGAAGCAGACCATCGCGACCATCGACGAGCTGTCGAAGAGCTACGGCCCGTCGCCGACCGTCCCGCCGAAGGGCCACAGCACGGTCCGCTCCGAGCTGATCAAGGCAGCCGAGGAGGCCCAGTTCGGCCGCGCCACCCCGGCACAGGCCGCCGAGCAGTTCTTCGCCGCCAGCCAGGCCGCGATCAGCCGGTGAGTCCAGTGGCAGTCACCACGGCGCGTCCGTCACCGCCCGCGCCGCCCGCCGGTCCCGCCGCTTCCAAGCGGCGGGGCCGGCCCGCCCGGCACAAGTCGGACGGCGCGGCCGGCTACGTCTTCCTCTCCCCCTGGCTGCTCGGCTTCGCCGCGATCACGGCGATCCCGATGCTGATGTCGCTCTACCTCAGCTTCACCAACTACGACGTGCTCAGCGACTGGTCGTCGACCGAGTGGGTCGGGCTCGACAACTACCGCCAGATGTTCACCGAGGACCCCGCCTTCTGGCACGCGGTCCGGGTCACGCTCACGTTCGCGCTGGTCGCGACGCCGCTCAAACTGGCCGCCGCGCTCGGCGTCGCGCTGCTGCTGAACAAGGCGTTCCGCGCTGACGGCCTGTTCCGGGGCCTGTTCTACCTGCCGTCGCTGCTCGGCGGCAGCGTCGCCGTGGCGATCGTCTGGGTGAGCATGTTCAACCGCGACGGCGCGTTCAACTCGTTCCTCGCCTGGTTCGGGATCGAGGGCAAGGCCTGGGTGAACGACCCGGACTACGCGCTCGGCACGCTGATCCTGCTCGCCGTCTGGCAGTTCGGCGCCCCGATGGTGATCTTCCTGGCCGGCCTGAAGCAGGTGCCGCAGGAGCTCTACGAGGCGGCCTCGGTCGACGGCGCCGGCGCGGTGCGGCAGTTCTTCGCCGTCACCCTGCCGATCCTCTCCCCGGTGATCTTCTTCAACCTGGTCCTCGAGACGATCAACGGGTTCCAGGGCTTCACCTCGGCGTTCGTGCTCAGCAACGGCACCGGCGGCCCGGTCGACTCCACGCTGATGTACACGCTGCACCTCTACATCAAGGGCTTCACCGAGTACCAGATGGGCTACGCCTCCGCGATGGCCTGGGTCTTCCTGCTCTCGATCGGCCTGGTCACCGTGGTCATCTTCCGCACCGGCAAGTTCTGGGTGCACTACTCGGACGGGGACGACTGATGCGTCGCTCTGTGGTTCTGATCGTGCTCACCGCGATCGTCCTCTATCCCCTGGTCTGGATGCTCGGCAGCTCGTTCAAGTCGCCGCAGGAAGTCCTGAACAACATGTCGGTGTGGCCGGAGGTCTTCACCCCCGCCAACTTCACCGACGGGTGGGGGCACTTCGACGTGGCGTTCGGGCGGTTCTTCCTGAACAGCGCGATGGTCGCGGTGCTCACCGTGGTGGCGAACTGCGTCTCCTGCCTGCTCGCCGCGTACGCCTTCGCCCGCCTGCGCTTCCGCCTGCGCAACTTCTGGTTCGCCATCATGATCGGCACGCTGCTGCTCCCCGGCCACGTGCTGATCGTCCCCCAGTTCGTCATGTTCAAGACGTTCGGCTGGGTCGGCGGCGACTGGCCCTACGCCCCGCTGATCGTCCCGCAGCTGCTCGCCACCGAGGCGTTCTTCGTCTTCCTGATGGTCCAGTTCATGCGCGGGGTCCCGCGCGAGCTCGACGACGCCGCGAAGATCGACGGCTGCACCCCGTACGGGGTGTTCCGCCACGTGATCCTGCCGCTGTCCCGCCCGGCCCTGGTCTCCACCGCGATCTTCTCGTTCATCTGGACCTGGAACGACTTCTTCCGCCAGCTCGTGTACCTCTCCGACCTGGAGAAATACACCGCTCCGGTGGCGCTGACGCTGTTCATCGACTCCAGCGGCCAGTCCGCGGTCGGCCCGATGTTCGCGATGTCGGTGCTGTCGCTCGCGCCGGTCTTCCTCTTCTTCGTGGCCTTCCAGCGGATGCTCGTCGAGGGCATCAACACGACGGGCCTCAAGGGATGAACTGGCCGGTCGAGCACCATGTCGTCCCCCGCCCGGACTGGCGTGAACGTCTGGCGCTGGGCACCGACCTCGCTCTGATCGGCGTCGTCACCACGGTCTTCGCGCTGCCGGTCCTCACCGCCCCGGCAGCCCTGGCGGCGGGTTCTTCGGCGATCCGGCACCGTTACACCGAGGGCGGTCTCCCCCGGACCGCCCCGCTGCTCCGGCAGTTCCGGCACGGCCTGCTCCGAGGCGTGCCGGTGGTCCTGGCCACCGCGGCGCTCCTGCTCGACCTGATCGCCGTCGGCCGGGGCTGGGTCCCCGGAGGCCCGCCGCTGCTCACCGCCACGGCACTCGCCGTAGCCTGGCTGGGCGGCCTGGCCGGCCTCACCCTGGTGGCCCTGGGTCGCGACCCCGCGCTTCCCTGGCGCCACGCCGCCCGCTCCGCCTGGAACCGCCCGCGCGCCACCGCCGCCATCGCGGCCACCGGCGCCCTGGCGTTCTTCCTCGCCCTCACGATCCCGGCGACGATCCCCCTGCTGGTCGGCTTCCAGCTGTTCGCCGCCCACATCCTCAGCGACCGTCTCCCCTGACCCCGCCGTCCCCCACCGCCGTCCCGTCCCCGTTTCCCATCCGCCGTTCTCCATCCCCGCCCCCGGCTACCCCGTTCCCCGCCGCCGGCTCGTGGGCTACTGCCCGTTCCCCAGTCCTGTTCCCCGGGCTACCACGTTCCCCAGCCGCCGTTCCCGACCAGCCGCCGCGCGAGGCCGTTCCATCCCGGCCCCGCGCGGCGGCTTCCGCTTTCCCATCGGGTACGCGGCCCGGCAGTCCCCACCGCACCCCGAAGTCCCCGCCCCTTCCGGGCGACTGACGGCCACGGCCCGGCGCGACCCGCCGCCGGCCCCGGCGCGCCCCAGCCCCACCCCCCGGCCGTAGCCCAAACAGGCAAACCGCTCCCACAACCTGCACCAGCTACGGCTCACACCACCCAGCCGTCGCCCACGCAGGCAAAACGCCCCCACAACCTGCACCACCGACGGCTCGCACCGGCCAGCCGTCGCCCACACAGGCAAACACCCGTGATCACATGCCTGACCTACGGCTCGCTTCAACGGCCGCACCCGGACGGTGCAACAGCGGGGCGACCTCAGCCGCCTCTCCGGTGCTCGAAGATCAGATAGGTCTCGGTGCCGGCGACCAACCGGGTGCTGCTCAGCCGCTCGGTGATCACGTTGCGCAGGTCGTCGACGTCGGCGGCCGCCACGTGCAGCAGGAAGTCGTAGGAGCCGGAGACGAAGTAGACGTCGCGGACCGCGGGAATCCCGGCGAGCGACTCGGCGAACTTGCCGATCCCGTCGCGCGCGTCCGACCGGATCCGGACCGCGATCATCGCCTGGATGGGCCGGCCGATCCAGGCCGGGTCGACCTCGGCGTGGAAACCCCGGATCGCGCCGATCTCGCGCAGCCGGCGCACCCGGGTCAGACAGGTCGACGGGGCGATGCCCACCCGGTCGGCGAGAGCGTTGTTCGGCATCCGGCCGTCGGCCCGCAGCAGGCTCAGCAACTCCAGATCGATGTGATCCAGGCCTCGAACATCCTTCGGCAGATCGGTCATCGGAGCGGCTCGGCGCGCAGAATCTGCCCCGGGCACGTTTCAGACAGAATCATCTTCGCTCGTCTTGCCCGTTCCTTGCACATCGTTCCACCCTATCGCCACGTGGCGAAGCCACCTGACAGTGCGGTCGAAAGGACGTCCCCATGCGCATCGGTGTGCCGACAGAGGTCAAGAACCACGAGTACCGGGTGGCCGTCACCCCGGCCGGCGTGGTGGAGGCGGTGCGTCACGGCCACGAGGTGCTGGTGCAGGCCGGCGCGGGAGCCGGGTCCGCGATCACCGACGAGGACTACGTGGCGGCCGGCGCGCGGATCGCCCCCGACGCCGACGCCGTGTGGGACGCCGCCGACATGATCCTCAAGGTGAAGGAGCCGATCGCGGCGGAGTACCACCGGTTGCGCGCCGGGCAGGTCCTCTTCACCTACCTGCACCTCGCGGCCGACCCCGAGGGAACGAAAGCCCTGCTGAAGAGCGGGACGACGGCCATCGCGTACGAGACGGTGCAGCTCGCCGACCTATCGCTTCCGCTGCTCGCCCCGATGTCCGAGGTCGCCGGCCGGCTGGCGCCGCAGGTCGGCGCGTACAGCCTGATGCGCAACAGCGGCGGCCGCGGCGTGCTGCCCGGCGGGGTGCCCGGCGTCGCCCCGGCACAGGTCACCGTGATCGGCGGCGGCGTCTCCGGGGTGAACGCGGCGACCATCGCGCTCGGGCTCGGCGCCGACGTCACCGTCCTCGATCTCAGCATCCGGCGGCTGCGCCAGATCGACGCCCAGTTCGGCGGCCGGGTCAAGACGCTGGTCTCCAGCTCGTACGCGATCGAGCAGTCGGTCCTCGCCGCCGACCTGGTGATCGGCGCGGTGCTGGTGCCCGGCGCGAAGGCCCCGACGCTGGTCAGCAACGATCTGGTCAAGCGGATGAAGCCGGGCTCGGTGCTCGTCGACATCGCGATCGACCAGGGCGGCTGCTTCGAGGACTCGCGCCCGACGACGCACCAGGACCCGGTGTACAAGGTGCACGAGTCGGTCTTCTACTGCGTCGCCAACATGCCGGGCGCGGTGCCGAACACATCGACGTACGCGCTGACGAACGCGACACTGCCCTACGCGCTGCGGCTGGCCGACCTCGGGTGGCGTGAGGCGCTCCGGGCAGACCCGGCCCTCGCCGCGGGCTTGAACGTGCACGACGGCGTGCTGACCAACGACTCGGTCGGCGCCGCGCTCGGCCTGCCCACCGAGACGGTCGCCTCGATCCTGGCCTGATCCGGGCCGCACTCCGCGCCCTCCCGCCGCTCCCCCGGCCGGAGGGCGCACCCCTTTCCGGCGCGCAGCTCGGCCGGCGCTCGCAAAGGCAGCCGCTGCGCGGAGGCAGCCGGCTCCCGGAGGTCAGCCGCCGGCGGTGAGGGCGATCTGCTGGGCCTCGCTCGTCGCCGACGCGGGGCGGTCCTCGGCGCTGCGGGTCTCGACCAGGCCGACCAGGTCGTCCGGGCGCAGACGCGGCGGCAGGGCGCCGAACTTCGCCTTACGCTGGGCTTCGATCGCGGCCTCGTCCGGGCGGTTCAGCTCGTCCATGACCTCATTATGCGTCCGCCCGACGATTGATCAATGCCCCGCGGCCACGGGACTGAGAGGAAGAGGGCGCGACCACGCACGCAGGCCGCGCGGCGGGCTGCTCGCGGTCCGGACGCGCCAGCGGCCGGCGAGCACCGCCGCGCACCTCGGCGGGAGCGACGGTCCGCGCCGACCACCCCGATGCGACATCCTGATTTTGATCTTGATTCTGCCGCTTTTCTGTTAGGAAAGTTTGCTTTATATTTTTGTCACATCCATTCAATAGACGAGCGTCATTGGAGGAGTGACATGCGCAAGTTGCTCGCCCTGCTCGCGGTCGCCCTGGTCGGCGCCGCCGGATCGCTGCTGGCGGCGTCCCCGGCGGCGGCGCACGGGTACGTCTCCTCGCCGCCCAGCCGTCAGGCGCTCTGTGCGCGGGGCGTCATGGCGTGCGGGCAGATCAAGTACGAGCCGCAGAGTGTCGAAGGGCCGAAGAATCTGCGGACCTGCAACGCGAACGTGGCACAGTTCGCGGAGCTCAACGACGACAGCCGGGGCTGGCCGGCCACCAGCGTGGGCACCTCGCTGACGCTGACCTGGATCAACACGGCCCGGCACGCGACGGCGAACTGGGAGTACTACATCGGGAACACCCGGGTCGCGTCGTTCAGCGGCAACAACCAGCAGCCGCCCGCGACGCTGTCGCACACGGTGAACCTGAGCGGCTTCTCCGGGCGGCAGAAGCTGCTGGCGATCTGGAACATCTCGGACACCGCGAACGCGTTCTACTCGTGCATCGACGTCAACATCGGCGGAGGCGGCGGAGGCGGCGGGACCACACCTCCGCCGACCGGCAACTGCGGCGGTGTGGGCGCGTGGGCGAGCTCGACGGTGTACGTCGGCGGTGCCATGGCCACCCACAACAACCGCAAATGGCGCGCCCAGTGGTGGACCCAGAACGAAACCCCGGGAGTAGCGAGCGTCTGGGTCGACCAGGGCGCTTGCTGACGCCGTCATCCGACCCGATCTTGGCGAATCGCACGAAGGCGGTGTGCGAATCGCCAAGATCGGGAAGGGCGCGGGGCGGGACTAGAAGGCGGCCAGGACGGAGCCCTGGTACTTGTCCTCGATGAACTTCTTGACCTCGGCGGAGTGCAGCAGCTTCTCCAGCTTCACGATTCGCGCGTCGGCCTCGTCACCGGCGCGGACGACGACCAGGTTGGCGTAGGGGTTGTCCTCGCCGGTCTCCAGCGCGAGCGCGTCGGCGGCCGGCTTCAGGCCGGTCTCGATCGCGTAGTTGCCGTTGATCACGGAGATCGCGGTGTCCTCGAGGCTGCGCGGCAGCTGAGCCGCCTCCAGGGCCTTGAACTGCAGGTTCTTCGGGTTGGCCGTGATGTCCTTCTCGGTGGCCTTGACGCCGACGCCGTCCTTCAGCGTGATCAGGCCGTTCTTGGCGAGCAGGTTCAGGGCGCGGCCCGAGTTCGACGGGTCGTTCGGAACAGCGACGACGCCACCGTTCGGCACGTCGGCGATCGCCTTCACGGTCTTGGAGTAGACGCCGAGCGGCTCGATGTGCACCGGCTTGAGCGCGGTGAACTTGTAGCCCTTCGACGCGACCTCCTCCTCGAGGTACGGGATGTGCTGGAAGTAGTTGGCGCCGATCTGCTTCTCGCTCAGGGCGACGTTCGGCTGGATGTAGTCGTTGAACTCGACGATCTCCAGCTTGAGGCCCTCGGCGGCCGCCAGGTTGTCCGAGACGTACTTGAGGATCTCGCCGTGCGGAACCGGGCTGACGCCGACCTTGAGGGTGTCGCTCGCGGCGGCCTCGGAGTCATCGGACGAGCCGCAGGCGGCCAGGCCCAGGGCAAGGGAGGCGGCGGCGAGCACTGCGAGGGAGCGGCGGCGCATGTTCTATCGACCTTTCATCGGTGAGAGAGCCGGCGGACGAGGACGTCGCCCACCATCTGGACAAGCTGGACGAAGATCACCAGGGCCACCACCGTGGCGATCATGACTTGGGTCTCGAAGCGCTGGTAGCCGTACCGGATCGCCAGGTCGCCGAGACCGCCGCCGCCGACCGTGCCGGCCATCGCGGAGTACCCGATGATCGCGATCACGGTGATGGTCAGGCCGGCGATCAGGGCCGGCAGCGCCTCACGGAGCAGCACCTTGCCGACGATCTGGCGGCGGGTGGCGCCCATCGCGACGCTCGCCGCGACCACGTCGGCGGGCACCTCGCGCAGGGCGGCCTCGACGATCCGGGCGAAGAACGGGATGGCGCCGACGGTGAGCGGGACGATCGCCGCGTCGGTGCCGATCGTGGTGCCGACCACGGCCCGGGTGAACGGGATGATCGCGACCAGCAGGATGATGAACGGCAGCGACCGGCCGACGTTCACGATCAGGCCGAGGACCGCGTTGACCGGGGGCGCGGCGAGCAGGCCGCCCCGGTCGGTGAGCACCAGCAGGACGCCGACGAGCAGGCCGCCGATCGCGGTGAGCAGGGTGCTGACGCCGACCATCCAGGCGGTCTCCTGGAATCCCGTGCCGAGCAGTTCGAAGACCTCGGACCAGGTCATTTCGCGGCCCCTACCAGTGCACCGGACTTGCGCAGATAGTCGATCATCTCGTCGTTCTCGGTGCCGGGCAGCGCGATCCGCCAGCGGCCGGCACGGGTGGTGGCGAGGGTCTCCACGTGGCCGCCGAGGATCCGCACGTCGGTGTCGAAGCGGCGCGCCAGGTCGGCCAGCAGCGGCCGGTCCGCGTCCTCGCCGCTCACCGTCACGTCGACGACCGTCGCGCCCGGCAGCGACGCCGGCGCGTCGATCGGGAACAGGTCACGGGCCAGCTCGGAGTCGCCGCGCAGCAGGTCGGCGACCCGCCCGGATTCGACGAACCGGCCGTCGCGCATCACCGCGGCCGACGTGCAGATCCGCTTCACCACCGTCATCTCGTGGGTGATCAGCAGGATGGTCAGCCCGAGCCGGCGGTTCAGGTCCAGCAGCAGGCGCAGGATCGACTCGGTGGTCTCCGGGTCGAGCGCGGAGGTCGCCTCGTCGGAGAGCAGCACCTTGGGCCGGGCGGCGAGCGCGCGGGCGATGCCCACGCGCTGCTTCTGCCCGCCGGAGAGCTGAGCGGGGTACGCGTCCGCGCGCTCACCGAGCCCGACGAGCTCGAGCAGCTCCGCGACCCGGGCCGCCCGCTCCGCCCGTGGCGTGCCGGTGACCTCCAGGGCGAACGCGACGTTGCCCGCGACGGTCCGCGACGACAGCAGCGCGAAGTGCTGGTGGATCATCCCGATCCCGTGCCGGGCGACCCGCAGCCGCTTGCCGCTCAGCCGTGTCAGATCAACGCCGTCGACGGACACGGTGCCGGCGTCCGGCCGTTCCAGCATGTTGACGCAGCGCAGCAGCGTGCTCTTGCCGGCGCCACTGCGCCCGAGGACGCCGTAGACCTCACCCTCGCCGACGGTCAGGTCGACACCGTCGACGGCTGACACGGCACGCTTGCGTGAGCGGTACGTCTTGCGAAGACCGCTGATTTCTATCACGTAAAACACCCTGGTCAGCCGTTGTGACGAGCGTCGCAAAACCTACCCAATCGATGGGCTTTGCACCGTGGCCAAACATAGCGTTCAGGGTGCCGGGACGCCAATCGGGGTGATCACCCTCACCTTTGCCGGGCCTCGTGCACCAGGATCGCGACCTGCACCCGGTTGGCGCAGCGCAGCTTCTCCAGCAGCCGGGAGACGTACGCCTTCACGGTGGGGACGCTCATGTGCAGGTCACGGCCGATGTCGGCGTTCGACGCGCCGGTGGCGACGGCCTCGGCGACCTCGCGCTCGCGCGGGGTCAGCACCGCCAGCGGATCGGCGCCGCCGCGGGACGGGCCCCGGCCGACGGCGTGCTGGATCAGCCGCGGCACCACGGCGGGCGCGAGGATCGGCTCGCCCGCCGCCGCTTTCCGGACCGACTCCAGGATCTCGGTGGGCGCGATGTCCTTGAGCAGGAAACCGTTCGCACCGAGCCGCAGCGCGCCGAGCAGGTGCTCGTCGGTGTCGAACGTGGTCAGCACGACGATCGCCGGCTCCGGCCCGGCGCGGCGCAGCTCGGCGGTCGCGGCGAGGCCGTCCATCCGGGGCATCCGGATGTCCATCAGCACCACGTCCGGCCGCAGGCGCCGGGCCGCCTCGACCGCCTCGGCGCCGTCGCCGGCCTCGCCCACCACCCGCAGATCGGGCCCCGCGCCGAGCACCAGGGAGAGCCCGACGCGGACGAGCGGGTCGTCGTCGACGATCAGAACCCGGATCAGCTCGGCCACGGCAGCCAGGCTTCCAGATCGAAGACGTTGCCGAGCACCGGGTCGGCGCGGATGCCGTGCCGCAGCCGGCCACCGATCAGCTCGACGCGTTCGGTGAGGCCGAGCAGACCGGCGTGCGACCCGGGCACCCGGCTGGTGGCAGCGGTGACCGGGTTGGCGACCAGCACGTGCAGCTCGCCCTCGCCGGTGCGCTCCAGCAGCAACCGGACCGGGGAACCGGACGCGTGCTTGCCGGCGTTGGTGAGCCCCTCCTGGACCAGGCGATAGACCGTGCGGCCCAGCGACGGCGCCACGGGCGTGCCGTTCAGGTGGTTCTCCGCCCGCACGAGCACTCCCGCGTCCGTCGCCTCGGTGATCAGATCGCCGAGATGGCCCAGGTCCGGCTGAGGGCGCAGGTCGCCCTCGCTGTCGCCGGCCCGCAGCACGCCGAGGATCTCGCGCAGGTCCTCCAGCGCGTGGTGCGCGCTGTCCCGGATCGTCGCCGCCGCTTTCGCCACCTCGTCGCCGGTGAGGTCGGGGCGGATCTGGAGCGCGCCGGCGTGCAGGCTCACCATCGAGATCCGGTGGGCCAGCGCGTCGTGCATCTCGCGGGCGATCCGCTCACGCTCCAGCGCCCGCAGCCGCTCGGCGCGCAGCCGGGCGTGCGACTCGGCCTGGTCGGCGCGCTGCCGCAGCGACTCGATCAGATCGTGCCGGTAGCGCACCGCCACGGCGACGGCGATCGTCACCACGATGAAGCCGCCCGTGATCATGAGCTCGGCGAGGAGCGGTAGCTCCGGGTCCGGCCGGCGCCACGAGTACACCGCCGTGGTCACCAGGCTCAGCGCCACCATCACCGCGACCGCGCGGCCACGGCGCTGGACCACGAGCGTGTAGAGGAGGGCCACCCCCGTGTACGCCGCGGCGTCGGTGAACACGCCGACCGGCGCCAGAACGATCATCATGGCGACCGGATGGGTGCGGCGCCACCAGAGGGTGAGCGACGCCGTGCAGCCCACGACGACCGCGAAGAACGTCTGGTCGGCGGTGAGCCGGCCGGCCGACTCGGCCTCACCGGCCAGGACCAGCGCGCAGAAACACGAGATCAGGATCGCGGCGACGTCGAGCAGCCGGTCCCGCAGCCACGGTCTCTCCGGCTGCTGGTGCCGGTGCTGATCCGGCTGCTCCGGCCGCGTCACGATCGCACCAGCGGCCGCCAGAACTGCTGAGTGCCGTCGTCGCGCACGGTGTACCCCAGTTTCTCCACGATCGCGCGCAGCTCGGTGACCTCCTTGGCCGCCTTCTTCCGCAAGGCCATCGCGCGGGCCGACAGCACGGCGGCCACCTCGATCGGCAGCTCGGCGGAGTCCGGCGTCCAGCGGTGGTAGAGCTCGCCGAACGGATCCTCGTCGTGCCACGGGTAGCCGTGCCTGCGGAACGCGTCGCCCAGCCTGTCCCGGCTCGCGCCGGGCTCGCCGTGGAAGAGGTGCCGCGAGTCGCGGTCGAGCAGGATCAGCAGGTCGCGCTCCGGGTAAAGGGCGCCGATGTCGACCCGGGCGAACGTCCGCCGGTCGGCCGCGGTGCGCAGCTCGACCTCGTCGTCGGCGACCGTGACCCGGGTGACCCGGCGCAGGATCTCGGCGCTCGTCACCGCGCCGACGGCCATGAAGATGCCGGCCTGCACGGCCAGTTGCCAGCCACCGTGGACGCCGGCGACGGCCTTGACGACGAAGCCGAACGGCAGCGGGCCGCCGAGGCCCACCAGCCAGCGCGCGGCCGGCGGCAGGGCCAGCGCGAGGAGCAGGCCGAGCGCCGCCGGACCCAGCAGGATCAGCACCCGGTCGGTCCGGGAGAGGGCGAGAACTGTCGGTTCGCTGGTCACGGCAACGACGCTATGCCCGGCGGAAAACCGGAGCCAGACGACTTTGGTATATGACTTAGGACTCCGGGACGGCCAGGGCGATGGTCAGCGCCAGCACCCACTCCGGGTCCTTCAGCCGCTCGCCGTAGAGCTCGCGCAGCCGGGCCATCCGGTACCGGACCGTCTGCGGGTGCACGAAGAGATCCGCCGCCACGTCCTCCCGCCGGCCGTGGTGCAGCATCCAGCTGCGCAGCGTCTCGACCAGTTTCGCGCCGCTCGCGCCGCGCTCGCCGGCCAGCGGCGCGAGCGCCCGGGCCCGCAGGTCGGCGAGCGCGCTCGGATCGGCGGTCACCACCACGCTGGCCAGGTGATCCTCGGTGTCGACCACACCGCCGCCGCCCGGCCGGCACAGCTCGTGCACCCGGATCACCCGGTCCACCGAGCTCTTCGCCTCCATCCACGGGCGGGCCGGTCCGATCGTCGCGCTGTGCCCGGTCAGCAGCCGGAACAGCAGCGGACGGGAGGTGCCCTGCGGATCGGGGACCAGCAGCACGGTCATGCCGGGCAGCTCCGGCACGGCGTCGACGAGGTGCAGCGTCCGGGGGTCGAGCAGGTCGATCACCCAGCGCGCCGCGCGTTCCGGCAGGATGATCGCGGTGAGCGTCTGCGGCGGCGCCCACTCGGCCTGCTCGGCCGCCGCCTGCACGACGTGCGGCGGCTCCCCGGCGACCAGCATCTGGGCCAGCTCCTGCAGGTGCCTCAGCCGGATCCGGCCGGACGCGGCGAGCTCGTCGGCGTGCCCGGCCACGCTCGCCGCGGAGAGCTCGTCGATGTAGGCGAAGACCAGCTCGGCGAAGTCGGCGATGATCGCGGCCGGCTGCCCGGTGCCGACGCTGATCGCGGCCAGCTCCCGCCAGGACACCCGGGCGCCCACCCGGTACGCCGCGAGCAGGGCGTCCAGGCTGCGGCCGGAGCGCGCCTCACCCCGGCCCAGCGCGTACGCCCCGTCGAGCGCCGCCTGCAGCGGGGTGCCCGGATCCCCACCCGGACGGGACACCAGCTTGAAGAACGTCCCGAGCGCGGCCTGCACAGCCCGCTCGATCTTGTGCCCGAGCTCGCCGGCGAACGCCTCCGCGTACGCCGGGACCTCCATCGTGATGGCCGCGATGGTCTGCACCGCCACCTCGGGCAGCCCGTTCAGCAGCGGCGCGACGACCTCTTCGGGAAGGCGGTAGGACCGCACGTCGCGCAACGGCTCTTTCACACGAGTTCCTCTCGTTTACAGTCCGATCCTTGTCCCCGCCGAACAATTATGCGGCTCCGGATTCACTTCTCCTGGTCATGCTTTCGCCCGGATGAGGTAGCAAGCTTGGTCACGTGCCAGTAACTCAGACATTGCGCAACGGCGCGTGGCGTGTCGTCGAGCTGATCACCACTCCGGTGGTGCCGGCCGACTATCTCGACGTCATCGCGCCCCTCCGCAATCCCGACGTCCTGCGCGCCCGGATCGAGGCGGTTCGTCCCGAGACGGCGAAATCTGTCACGCTCGAACTGCGCCCCGGGCGCAATTGGCAGCCGCACCAGCCCGGACAGTACGTTCGCCTCGGCGTGGACGTCGACGGCGTCCGGCTGTGGCGGGCCTACTCGGTGAGCAGCGCGGCCGGCCGCGCCGACGGCCGGTTCACGGTCACCGTGAACGCGGTCGCCGACGGCGTCGTCAGCTCCTACCTGCTCAACCACGCCCGGCGCGGCATGCTGGTCAATCTGGACCTCCCGGCCGGCGACTTCGTGCTCCCGGCGCGACGGCCGGCCAAGTCGCTCTTCGTGACCGCGGGCAGCGGCATCACCCCGGTGATGGGGATGCTGCGCAGCGCGGCGCACGAGCTGCCCGACGCGGTGGTGGTGCACTCCGCGCGCACCCCGGAGGACGTGGTCTTCGGCGCCGAGCTGCGCGCCCTCGCCGACCAGGGCAAGATCCGCCTGATCGAGCGGCACACCCGCGCCGACGGCCGGCTCAAGGCGGCCGACCTGTCCGAGCTCGTCCCCGACCTGTTCGAGCGGGAGACCTGGGCCTGCGGACCGGGCGAGATGCTCGACGCCCTGGCCGAGCACTGGGCCGACGCGGGCGCCGAGGACCGCCTGCACGTCGAGCGGTTCCGCCCGACCGTGCTGGTCGCCGGCGACGGCGGCACCGTCGCCTTCGAGCGGTCCGGGATCTCGGCCGAGGCGCCCGCCGGCGTCACCATCCTGGACGCCGGCGAGGCCGCCGGTCAGCTCATGCCGTCCGGCTGCCGGATGGGCATCTGCTTCAAGTGCGTGCTGCCGATGCGCGAGGGCATCATCCGCGACGTGCGGGACGGCTCGGTCACCACCGTCACCGAGCTGGACGAACCCGTGTTGATTCAGACGTGCATATCGGCCTCCGCCGGGCCGTGCCGCCTGGACGCCTGATCAATCCCCCCAGAAAGACCCGAGAAAGAACTGAGGAACTCCGTGACTACTCTGCAGCGCAAGGACGTCAATCCGATCGCCCACCTCACTCCCGAGGACATCGAGGCGATCGGCCGTGAGCTGGACGCGATCCGCGACGAGTTCATCGCCAAGCGCGGCGAGAAGGACGCCAATTACATCCGCCGGATGATCAAGATCCAGCGGCGCCTCGAACTCGGCAGCCGCGCGGTCCTGCTCTTCTCGCTCTTCCCGCCGGCCTGGATCCTCGGCACCGCCGGCCTCTCCATCTCCAAGATCCTGGAGAACATGGAGATCGGCCACAACATCCTGCACGGCCAGTACGACTTCATGCGCGACCCGAAGATCCACTCGACCACCTGGGAGTGGGACTCGGCCTCCCCCGCCGAGCAGTGGAAGCACTCGCACAACGAGCTGCACCACAAGTACACCAACGTGATCGGCCGGGACAACGACCTCGGCTACGGCATCATGCGCGTCGACGAGCAGCAGAAGTGGGTGCCCGCGCACCTGGGCCAGCCGCTCTACAACTTCATCAACGCGATCTTCTTCGAGTACGGCATCGCCGCGTACGACCTGGAGCTCGGCCGCAACCTGAAGACCAAGAAGCGGCGCAGCAACCCGGCCTTCCGGGCCGCGCTCCGCCAGGTCGGCCGCAAGATCCGCAAGCAGGCGGCGAAGGACTACCTGGTCCACCCGCTGCTCTCGGTGCCGGTCGGCCTCGCCTTCGGCAACCCGCTCGGCGCGTTCCTCGGCACCCTGAGCGCGAACGCGGTGGCCAGCGTGGTTCGCAACCTGTGGAGCCACTCGGTCATCATGTGCGGCCACTTCCCGAACGGCGTCGAGACCTTCGAGCGCACCTCGATCACCGGCGAGACCCGCGGCGAGTGGTACCTGCGCCAGATGCTCGGCTCGGCCAACATCTCCGGCAGCAAGCTGATGCACATCATGACCGGCAACCTGTCGCACCAGATCGAGCACCACCTCTTCCCCGACCTGCCGGCCAGCCGTTACGCGGAGATCGCGCCGCGGGTGCGGGAGCTCTTCGACAAGTACGACCTGAACTACGTGTCCGGCCCGCTGGTCGTGCAGGTCGCGTCGGCCTGGTCCAAGGTCTTCCGCCTCGCGCTGCCGAACCGCAAGCCGGCCAACGACATCGACCACAGCATCCCGCCGCGCCCGGCGGAGACCGTCGCCGCCTGACCCGCGACCCGCTTGATGCCGCCCGCCGTCACACGGTGGGCGGCATCAACCGTTCGCAGGCCATCGTGGCTCACCGCCGACCATCGTGGCTCACCGCAGATAGTCGAGTTCGGCGAACTCCGCCCGGTAGCCGTCGATCAACCGCTCGGCGATCGGGGCCGAGTCCACCAGCGGATGCGCCGCCATCGCCCGCACCGCAGCCGCCCGCGAGCCGGACGCGGCCGCTTCCAGAACCCCGCGCTCGGCCGCTTTCACCGACCGGACCAGGCCCACCCCGTGCTCCGGCAGGGGCAAAACCTCATCGGGTACGGCACCGCGGGCGTCCACCGTGCACGGGACCTCGACCACCGCGTCGTCGTCGAGCACGCCCAGGGTGCCGCGGTTCCGCACGTTCAGGATCAGCCGGGCCGGCTCGTCGCGGGCCAGGGCGCGCATCACCGCCAGGGCGACGCCCTCGTAACCGGCCGGCCGGGACTCGTCGTGCTCCCGCTCCCCCGCGCCGGCCAGCTCCCGGTTCTCCGCCATGTAGGTGGCCTCGCGCTCCCGCCACGCCCCGAGCCAGGCGTCGAGCGGGTCGGCGGCCGAGGCCAGCGACGCGTAACACCGGTGCTGCTGCTCCAGCAGGAACTCGCCACGGGTCCGCGGCGCGTCCCGGACCGCGGCCAGCGTGCCCGCCGGGTCGTAGTAGTAGTGCAGGTACTCGTTCGGGATCGCGCCGAGCTCCCGCAGCCGGTCCGCCCCGAAGAGCCGGCCCTCCTCGATCGTCTCCAGCCGCCCGGGATCGGCGAGCAGGCCGGGCAGCAGATCGTCCGCGCCGTAGAGCCAGCCCAGGTGGTTGAGCCCGGCATAGTGGACCCGGGTGGTCGCCGGGTCGGCGCCGAGCACCCGCAGCACCCGGTCGGCCAGCCCGGACGGCGAGTCGCAGATGCCGATCACCCGGTCGCCGAGCTCGGCGGTCATCGCCTCGGTGACCAGCCCCGCCGGGTTCGTGAAGTTGATCGTCCAGGCGTCCGGGGCGAGCCGGGCGATCCGGGACGCGACGTGGTGCGCCACCGGGACGGTCCGCAGACCGTACGAGATGCCGCCGGCGCCGACCGTCTCCTGGCCGAGCACCCCGAGGCCGAGCGCCACCCGCTCGTCGACCACCCGGCCCCGCAGGCCGCCGACCCGGATCGCGCAGAACACGAACGCCGCCCCGGTCACCGCCTCGTCCAGGTCGGTGGTGGTGAGCAGCGCCGGGGCGTCCGGCACGTCGCGCGCCAGGGCCGTGAGCACCCGGCCGATCCCGTCGAGCCGGCCGGCGTCGACGTCGTGCAGCGCCACCTCGGTGATGCCGGTGCGCCGGTGGTCGGCGAGCAGGGCACGGTAGACCAGCGGCACGCGGAAACCGCCACCACCGAGAATCGTCAGTCGCATGCGGGTCCCATCAGGAGCGGCCTCAGTGTTCGGCCCGGGCGTCGGAGAGCCGGGCGATGGTCGCGGTGGCCCGGTGCACGGCGGCGCGCCGGCCGGGCGGGATCACGTCGTCGAGGAACCCGTATCGCCGGGCCAGCACGGCCTCGGCCGCGTCGTCGTGCCGCCGGGCGCCGGCCCGGCGGGCGACCTGCCACCAGTCGGCGATGTCACCCCAGCCGGGCGCGGAGAGCGACCCGCCGAAGTGCTGCACCGAGAGCGCGGCGACCAGGTTGGCGAAGGCGAGCCGGTCGGCGAGCGGCCAGCCGCCCAGGGTGCCGGTGATGAACCCGGCGGTGAACACGTCGCCGGCGCCGGTCGGGTCGAGCGCCTCCACGCCGACGGCCGGCACCGCGGCCACCTCGCCGGTGCTCGCGTCCACCGCGAGCGCGCCGTCGCCACCGCACGTGACCACCACGACCGGGGCGAGGCCGGAGAGTTTGTCGAGCGCCTGCCGGGGCTCGTCGGTCCGGGTGTACCGCATCGCCTCCACCGCGTTCGGCAGGAAGGCGTGGCAGTCGGTCAGCGCCGCCAGCACGTCACGCGACCACGCCTCGGTCTCGTCCCATCCGACGTCCGCGAAGACCAGCGTGCCCTCGGCTCTGGCCCGGTGCACCCAGCCCATCCCGGAGCCGGCCAGGCTCACGGCCGCGCTGCGCGCCGGGGGCAGGCCGTTGACCAGGCCGTCGGCGTCGGTCGGCAGTGGATGGCCATGTGTGATCATGCTGCGGTCCCGGTCGTACGCCAAGGAGACCGTCACCGGCGAATGCCAGTCGTCCACCCGCAGCGAGGCGGAGAGGTCGATGCCCTCCTGCCGGCTCAGCACCTGGTGGCAGAACTCCCCGTACGCGTCGGTGCTGAGCGCGGTGCCCAGCCCGGTGTGCAGGCCGAGCCGGCTCGCCGCGACCGCGAGGTTGGCCACCCCGCCGGGGCACGAGCCCATCCCGGGCGCCCACACCTCGGTGCCGGGGCCGGGCAGCTCACGGAGGCCGGTGAAGATGACGTCGAGGTACACCACCCCCGGCACGAACAGATCGAGCTGCTCAGGCATCGTCCGATCTTACCTCCGTGCCGATCGGCCAGGTATCCATTGATCAGCGTGGCGGGCGCAGGTCGGCGTGGGCGGCCCGCAACGCGTCGACCACCCGATCGGTACCCGCCGGGCGGGCCGCGTCGAGCGCCTCCCACGCCTCGTCGAGAGCCCTGGTCAGCTCTCGGATCCGGCCGGCGTGCTGGCGCCGCACGTCCTCCCGCACCTTCTCCACCCGGCGCAGCCAGCCGTCGTTGCCGGGCGGGGCGTGCACCGGCGCGACCGGCCGGGCCGGCGGCGGAGGAGGAGGGGCAGGCGGCGGAGGCGGCGGCGGGCTGAACTCCGGCAGGTCGGTGACCGGCACGATCGCCGCGATCGGCCGCCCATTGTCGACCACGACGGTGACCTGACCGGTCAGGCCGGTCACCCGCACCAGTTGCTGGAACCGCAGGCGCGCCTCGGCGATGGTGAGCTCGATGCGGCGGCGGATCGGTGTCGCTGGTTCTCCCATGTCGCGATGATGCCGCGCACCTATGACATTTTTCCGGCGGCACGGATCGCCCGCGGCCGGCGGATCAGACCCGGTAGGCCCGCATCAGCTTCATGACCTTCTCCGCGCCGTCGGTCAGCACGGCCAGATCCACGTCCGTGAAGATCCGGCGGCGGCTGTCGATCACGCAGTGCGCGCCGATCACCTGGCCGCCCTCGCCGATCAGCGGCACACCGAGGTAACTGCGCAGCCCGGTCATGTTGAGGAACGGGTTGTCGGCGTGCTTCGGGTCCTTGCTGCCGTCGATCACGCAGTACGGCTCGCCGGCGAGCACGGTGTGCGTGCACATCGCCCATTCCGCCGGCGTGCCCTGCGCCTCGTGCACCCAGCCCGAGACGCCGTGCCCACCGATGATCATCTGGGAGGTGTCGAGGACCACCGAGACCAGCGACACCGGCGCTTCGAGCAGCGTGGCGCTGCGCTTGGCGACTTCGTCGAGGCTGGTCCGCAGGTCGGGATTGAGCAGGTCGAAACCGGCGATCTCACGCATCCGCTCCGGGGTGCCCAGCCGGTCGAACAGGTCGGTGTTCACGTCAGCTCCTGACAGTGGTGTGTGCGGCGGCGAGATGGGTGTGCGAGGTGAGCCGGATCTGCAGGGCGAGCGCGCAGAGCCGGGTGGTCGGGTCGGCGACGGTCATCACGGGCAGCAGCCGGTCCAGGGTGAGGTCGGACCCGGCGGTCCGGACCAGCTCGTCCCAGACCCGTGGCCCGTCACCGCCGTGCACCCGCAGCACGGCGGCCCGCGCGTCCTCCACGGTGGGTCGTGACAGCCCATAGGGCGAAGGCTCGGTCATCCACGGCTCCTGCTTCGACGAGGAATGTTTCGTTCAGCGAAGAATCCATCGGCGGCGGGAAGGCGGAATCCAGGGGAATTCAGTGCCGGAACCCGCCGACCAGGTTGGTCAGGTCCCCGGCGAGCCGGGTCAGGTCGGCCGCGGCCTGCTGGGTGGCCTTGGCGCCGTCGGCGGTGGCGCTCGCCACCTCGGCGACCCCGGAGACGGTACGCGCGACGTCTCCGCTGCTCGTGGCGGCGTCCGCCACCGACCGGCTCATCTCCCCGGTGGTGGCGGTCTGCTCCTCCACGGCCGAGGCGATCGTGGTGGTGTAGTCGCCGATCTGCTGGATGACCTGGGTGATCTCCCCGATCGCGGCCGCTGCCGAGCCGCTGGACTCCTGGATCGCGCCGATCCGGTGGGTGATCTCCTCGGTCGCCTTGGCGGTCTGCTGGGCGAGCTCCTTCACCTCGCCGGCCACCACGGCGAAGCCCTTGCCCAGCTCACCGGCGCGGGCCGCCTCGATCGTCGCGTTCAGCGCCAGCAGGTTGGTCTGCTCGGCGATGCTCGTGATCAGCCGGACCACGTCGCCGATCTCCGCGCTCGCCTGGCCCAGCTCGGCGACCTGGTTGTTGGTGCGTTCGGCGACGGACATGCCCTCCTGGGCCACCCGGGCCGCCTCGGCCGCGTTCGTCGCGATCTCGGCGATCGAGGCGCTCATCTCCTCGGCGCCGGCCGCGATCGACTGGACGCCGGTGTTGACGTCCTCGCTCGCGACGCTCGCCGAGGTCGCCTTCGTGGCCGCGTCGGCGGCGCCGCTCTGCAGCTGGGCGCTGACCGTGGAGAGCTCCTCGGACGCGCCGGCCAGGGTGGCCGCGGATCCGCCGATGGTGTTGACGGTGTCCCGGAGCCGGATGACGGCGAGGTCCAGGGCGCGGCCCATCCGGCCCGGCTCGTCGCTGGAGGTGAGCCCGCTGCTGCGGGTGAGGTCGCCGTCGGCGAGTCCCTCACAGACGTCGGTGACCCGGCGCAGCGAACGGACGATACCCCGGGCGACGAACAGTCCCAGGGCGATCGCGGCGGCCAGCCCGGCCACGAGCAGCACGATCGACTGGATGCGGCTGGATTCGTAGGAGGAGCGGGCGTCGGCGGCGGCATCCGCGGCGGCGGCCTGTTCGATCTCGCTCATCTCCGAGACGTGTTCCTTGATCTCCGTGACCAGGTCCGCCATCTCCCCGTTGCGGACCGTCAGCCACGTCGTCAGGTCGTTACGCGTCCCCGCGGGAAGCAGCTGATCGTCCGCGATCTTCACGAAGGCCTGCCAGTCCGCCTGCACGTCGGCGACCATGTCGGCCGGCGGGACCGGGTCGGTGGTCTCGTACTCGTCCCAGCTGGCCTCGACCGCTTTCACGTCGGCGGCGTACTGGTCCGCGTACTGCGCCTTCGCGGTGGCGTCCTTGTTGATCGCCTGGTTCGACAGATCGAGTCGTGCCTGCGTCATGCCGTTCTGCAGCTCACCCAGCGCGGCCACGCCCAGCACGTTGGCAGAGTAGATCTCCTGCGCCGAGTCGCTGGCTCCGGCGAGCGCGCGCAGGCCCAGCACGCCGATCACGAGCGCGACCACCGCCGCGACGCTGACCGCCACCAGAACCTTGATGTTGACACTGAGATCCGCCCAGTAACCACGGCCCTTGTCCGGGGTCACCACGGCCTCCGCCGTCATCGTGCTCATGTCTTCCCGTTCGGCACCCGTGCCGCACCTGCTGAGCACGGCGGAGCGGGCCTTTTCCGGCGAAAAGGCCCGCTCGCAACGGGAGTTACTGGTGAGCCGGGGTTCCCCGCCGGATGCCGACCACGGCGACGATCGCGCCGAGGAAGCAGATCACCGCGGCGACCAGGGCGGCCACGTGCACGCCGTTCATGAAGGCCGTTCCGGCGCCGTCGACCACAGCGGCCCGTACCGCATCGGTCATGTCGGCCGAGACCGGCGCGACTCCCATGGCCACCGCGTCCTTGGCCTCGGAGAGGCCGTGCGCCATCGGCGCGGGCACGCCGGCGTCGGTGAGCGAGCCGACGAGCGTCGCGCCGACCTTGCTGCTGATCAGCGAGATCAGCACGGAGGTGCCGAGCGCGCCGCCGATCTGCAGCATGGTGGCCTGCAGACCACCGGCGACGCCGGCGTCCTTGATCGGGGCGTTGCCGACGATCGCCTCGGAGGAGGCGGCCATCACCATGCCGACGCCGAGGCCGAGGCCGACGAAGGACGGCCACATCGCGTGGTAGCTGGAGTCGGTGCCGAGCAGCAGCAGGCCGAGCGAGGCGGCACCCTGCAGGACCATGCCGATCGGCATGGTGAGACGCGGGCCGAACTTGTCGGTGAGCGCCGCGCCGAGCGGCGAGGCGACGACCGAGGCGAGGCTCAGCGGCAGGGTGAGCACCCCGGCCATGACCGGCGTGTACCCGCGGATGTTCTGCAGGTACAGCATGATGTAGAAGATCGAGCCGAGCAGCGTGAAGAAGTTGATCGCGGTGATCACCGCGCCGATGGTCAGCGCCGGGCTGCGGAACAGCCGCATCGGGAGCAGCGGGTGTTCCTGGCGGGTCTCGTACCAACCGAAGAGCACGACGATCAGCAGACCGGCGACGATGGTGCCGATCGTCGAGGCCGAGGCCCAGCCCCAGGTCTCGCCCTTGACCACGCCGAAGACCAGGACCAGCAGACCGGCCGCGAGCAGCAGCACGCCGGCCACGTCGAACTTGTGCTTGCCGGTGGAGTTCTTGCTCTCGGCGAGGACCCAGGCGCTGAAGATGAACGCGATCACGCCGATCGGCGCGTTGATGTAGAAGACCGATTCCCAGTTGACGTGCTGCACGAGCAGGCCGCCGACGATCGGTCCGAGCGCGGTGGAGACCGAGGAGACCATGGCCCAGATGCCGACCGCCATGCCGAACTTCTTCGGCGGGAAGACGGCGCGCAGGATGCCGAGCGTGTTCGGCATGAGCAGCGCGCCGAAGAAGCCCTGAGCGGCGCGGAAGGCGATGACACCCTCGATCGAGCCGGCCAGCCCGATGGCGACCGACGCCACGGTGAAGCCCGCGACGCCGATCAGGTAGTAACGGCGCCGGCCGAACCGGTCACCGAGCTTGCCGCCGAGGATCAGCGCGGCGGCGAGCGCGAGCAGGTAGGAGTTGGTCACCCACTGCAGCTCGGCGGTGCTGGCGCCCAGGTCACGCCCGATCTCCGGGTTGGCGATCGAGACGACGCTGCCGTCCAGGCCGACCATGAACAGGCCGAACGCGACAGCGATCAGGGAGAGCCAGGGCCCGCCGCGGCCTGCGGCCACCGGCGGCGAATGGGAGGGGGTGGGTGTTTCAGCGACGATTGCCGGCGGCATCGGGGGTGCTCCATCTTTGGTGCGATTGATTGGGTACGGGTGAAGCTCAGCGGCCGTCCGACCGGAGTAGGCCGGACAGTTCCGTCAGGCTGGGCAGAGCGGCACGCACCGCTGCCCGTTGCTCGGGGGCGAGCCGTTCCAGCGCGCCCAGCAGATAACCGGTGAAGAGCTCCTGCACCTGGTCGATCCGGCGCCGGGCCTCCTCGGTGGTGTGCAGCCGCACCACCCGCCGGTCCCGCTCGTCGGGTTCCCGGCGCAGCAGGTCGGCGGCGACCATCGCGGTGACCAGGGCGCTGGCGTTGTTCGGCCGCAGCTGGAGCTCATCGGCGAGCTCCCGGACCGTGATACCGGGACGGGCCCGGACCTGCCAGAGCGCGATGATCTGCATCTCGGGCGGCTTCGGGTGGGCAAAATCGGACTGGAGGCGGCGCTCAAGGTTGCGATGCAGCTGGTGGGCCAGGTGCATCAGCGCCACCGCGTCGTCCGATTCCGTCATGCCTCCATTATTAGGTATGACGGCATACCTATTTCTAGCTGATGCGTGACGCGTCACTTTTGCTCAGGCGGCGATACCGCACGTCAGGCGTGATCCGCAGGCGGCGCATCACCGGCCCGAACGGGTCGCCGAACGTGCGCGCGGCAGTGTTCAGCAGCAGGGCGGCAGCAACCATGCCGACCGCCGGCAACCCGATCAGCAGGGCGATCACCGAACCGGTCAGACCGCCCCAGACCATCACCCGCAGGCCGATGTCGGCGACCGGGATGCCGCTGGGCCGCTCCCGCGTCCAGACCGGCAGGAACGAGGTGGCGAGGGCGAGACCGATCGCCCCGAGCACGGCCGCCACGGTGAGGAAGGCCTGCGACCAGTGGTAGTGACGGCCGGCCGCGTAGGCCCCGGAGAGCACGCAGCCGAACCAGACCTTGCCCAGCGCCCACCGGCCCAGCCGGACCAGGATGTCGTTGTCGTTCGCCGGCATCGCAGCTCCTGCCGCACGGTTACCTGCGGGTCAGCCTACCGGGACGGGCCACCCTTCTCAGCCGGTTGCGCGGGAAGGATGGCACGGGACATCGGCCCTCCAATGTGAATAAACTTCACCCACCCTTGTCGACGCTCCGTTGTGACCGACCGTGATGGATCGTCCGAACGCGACAGATACATGCAAATGTTCACATTCCGCTTAGACCATTGGGATATATGGGCGCCGATATCCGCCCACCGTGAGTGATACTGCGGCCATGACATTGCTTCTGGTCGCGGTGGTCGAGATGGCCGCCGGGCACGAGGAGGCCGGCCGGCGGTACGAGGACGACGTGCTCACGCTCCTCGGCCGGCACGGCGGCGCCCTGGAACGGCGGATGCGCGACACCACCGGCGGCACCGAGGTGCAGGTGATCCGTTTCGCCGCCCGCTCCGGCCTCGACTCCTTCCTGGCCGACCCCCGCCGCGCGCAGCTGCGGTCCGCGATCGGCGAGGCGGCGCCCGCCACCCGCGTCCTCGAAGTGCGGGATCTCTAGCGCGTTGCCCATGAACGTTCACGGGTGAAGGCCCAGGCTGGGTCGTCTCCGCCGACAGCCGGCACGGTCGAGCGCGCCTGGCAGGTTCGGCGGGCTGTGCCGGCGCCCGCGTTCAGCGGATAGTGGAGCGACCGAGGCCCGCACGGTGTCCCTGTTAGCGGATCTTGGAACGATCCGGGCCGACTGGTGTCGCCGCTTGGCGGATCTTGGAACGATCCGGGCCGGCTGGTGTCGCCGCTTGGCGGATCTTGGAACGATCCGGGCCGGCTGGTGTCGCCGCTTGGCGGATCTTGGAACGATCCGGGCCGGCTGGTTCTCAGTGCGGACAAGATGGACGCTCGGGAGCACTGGCAGCCAGCCGGGAGAGGTGAGCTGGTCGTCAGCGCTGCCGATGAGATGCCGGAACAGCACTGACCACCAGCCGGACCAGCCGGTCAGCGCTCTCGGCACAGCACTGACCCCGCTGGCTAAGCCTCCCGCCTCGCCGATCTTGGAACGCGCCGTCGCGGCCGTAGCTCAGGCATGTGATCAAGCCCGGGTAACCGCTCTGGCCTACGGCTGACATCGCCCGGCCGTAGCTCACACATGTGATCAAGCTCAGGTAGCCGCTCTGGCCTACGGCTGGCGCCGCCCGGCCGTAGCTCACACATGTGAACAAGCCCTTGGAGTAACCACTCTGGCCTACGGCTCGCGCCCACGTTTCCGCCGGTAGACGACTTCCTCGATTAACCAGCGGGGACAGCACTCAGCGCCAGCCCGGCCACCGGGTGCGTTGACCACGAACCTTCACCGGGCCGCCGACGACCCCGGGCCAGCCCCACCGACAGCCGCCGGCCACGGCTCATCACGGCGGCCCGCAGAAATACCTGCGCCGGCGCGACGCCGGCACCCGCCGCCCTGACGTCTTGGCCGCCCCCGCGCCGGGGACGAGCGCGGGTCGCAGCGAACGCCGGGGACGAGCGCGGGTCGCAGCGAACGCCGGGGACGAGCGCGGGTCGCAGCGAACGCCGATAACGCCGGGGCTCACCTCGAACCAAGGCCCCCTGACGAATCAGACCCGGTGAACGTTGGTGGTCAACCCACCTGCGTGATCCGCTACGCGGCCAGTCGGAACAGCTCGGCGTGGATCTGGCGGGACGGGACGCGCAGCGATCGCAGGCTCGCCACCACCGCGCGGGTCAGCGGCGCCGGCCCGCAGACGTAGGCGTCCCGGTCGATCACGTCCGGGACCAGCGCGGACAGGTTCTCCGGGTGGAACGGCTGGTTGTTCCCGCCGGTCCGGCCGGTGAGCACGTGCAGCCGCGCGCCGCGGACCCGCGCCAGGTTGCGCAGTTCGCCGAGGAGGACGGCGTCGGCGGTGGAGCGCACCCGGTAGAGGACGACCACGTCGGAGCCGATCGCCGGGTCCTCCAGCAGCGCGCGGATCGGCGTCACCCCGATCCCGCCGGCGACCAGCAGGATGCCGGGGCGGGTCCGCTGCGCCAGGGTGAAGGCGCCGTAGGGTCCCTCGGCGTAGACCCGTGTCCCGATCGGGAGATCACGGAGCCCGGCACTGGTCGTACCGATGGCCTTGGCGGTCAATCGCAGGGAGCGACCGTTCGGCGCGGCCGAGAGGGAGAACGGGTTGACCTGCCACCAGGACTGGTGTTCCGGGAAACGCCAGAGGAAGAACTGACCGGCGGTGGCCCGCAGCCGTTCCAGATGGCGGCCGGTCACGTGCACCGACACGACGTCGCCGGACTCGGGCACGACAGCGGCGACCCGCATCCGGTGCCGGGCGTTGCGGGCCAGCGGGACGACCAGGCGGCCGGCCAGCAGCGCTCCGACGGCGAACGCCCACAGCCCCCACCAGTACACCTGGGTCCAGATGTTGATGGTGAAGGCCGTGCCCTCGTAGACCTGGTGGATCACGCCGAGCACCACGACCACGTAGAGCAGCAGGTGCACGGCGTGCCACGCCTCGTAGGAGAGGCGGCGGCGCGCGGCGCGCGCCGACAGCGCCACGATCAGCACGATCAAGGCGACCGCCACCACGCCGAGCAGCACCGGGAGCTGCCCGGACAGGCTGAGGAAGGTCTGCGCGTACGGCGCCCGGTCGTGCCGGGCGAAGCCGAGGACCACGAACGCGGGGTGCAGGATCGCGAGCCAGAAGATGGCGAAGCCGGTCCATCGGTGCCAGCTGGTCAGCGTGTCCATCCCGACGCCCCGGTCCAGGATCGGCAGGCGGGCGACGAGCAGCAGTTGCAGCGCCATCGCGAACGCCAGGTGCAGGCCGAGCAGCCGGCCGATCGAGCCGGCGAGGTTGTGCCCGGGGCCGGCCAGGACGAACATCGCCTGCACGGCGACCAGGTTGACGAGGAGAAAGGCCCCGAGCACCACGTGCGCGACCCGGGCGGAACGGCGGGCGGCGATTACCTGCGGATGGGTCACGGCGATCATCCCGGTCTCCCCTGCTGAACATCGGCGTGTACCGGGTGTACCGCCGCCGTCACTCTCCGGTTCAGTCCGTGGGTGACGGCGGCGGCACGGCTCACTGCGGAGCGCCCAGATCGTCCAGCGCCTTGGCGGCGCCGCGGTGCAGCGGCACCGGGTCGGTGGCGCGGGCGGTGTCCAGGCTGATCTCCTTGGCCGCCGCGTTCGCCTGTTCCAGCTGGGTCTTGCGGTCGAAGAGGGTCCTGGTCAGCACACAGGCCACGTCCGGGTCGAGGTCGTCGCGGACCAGCAGGACGTTCGGCACCACGATCGTCTTCACGTCGGCCGGGGTCCGGTAGGTGGCGGCCGGGATGACGCCCTCCTGGTACACCTCGTTGATCTTCTGCATCTCCGGCAGCAGCGGCGTGATGTCCAGGAACCCGACAGTGTCCGCCGACGTGGTGAGCAGATCGGTGATGCCCGGCGTGGGCAGGCCTCCGGAGAAGAACATCGCGTCGATCGTGCCGTCCTTCATCCCGTCGACGGTCTTGGCGAGGTCCAGCTTCTGCGCGCTCACGTCCGCCGCGGGATCCAGGCCGGCGGCGGTGAGCACCCGCTGCGCGATCACCTCGGTGCCGGACTTCGGTGAGCCGGTGGAGACCCGCTTGCCCTTCATACCGGCGACGTCCGTGATGCCCGCCGCCTTGCGGACGATCACCTGGGTGTAGTTGGTGTGTATCCGGGACAGCGCGGCGATCGGCTGCTTCTCGGTGAAGCTGCCGGTTCCGTTGATCGCGTTCGCCGCGGTGTCGGCGAGCGAGAACGCCACGTCGTAGGTACCCGCGACCAGCTGCTGGATGTTCTGCACCGACGCGCCGGTCTCGGACGCGGTCGCCTGCACGTTGCCGCCGGCCGTGTTGACCTGCTCCGCGTACGCGTTGCCCAGGGCGAAGTAGACACCCGTGGCGTTGCCCGTCGCGATGCCGATCCGGGTGGACTGGGCGACCTCGCAGGTGACGTCGCCGCCGGCGTCGGTCGTGGCACTGTCCTGCCGGCCGCCGCAGGACACCGTGGCCGCCGCCAGGACGCCGGCCAGGGTGATGCTCAGTGTTCGTCTCATACGCTCCTCCGGGGGATCAGGTCGGTTTGGTCGGGTCGCTCGGTCCCCTCGGGCACGTCGGGCCGGTCCGGCCTGCCGGGCCTGTCGCCCCTGCCGGACCTGTCTCTCCGATCTCTCCTACGGCGCAGAGCGGCCATGGCGACGGCCAGGACCAGGGCGCCCACGCCGAGCGCGACGGCCACCGGCTCCAGGTAGAGCAGCAGCAGACCGGCGACGGCGGCGAGGACCCGGCTCGGTGTGCCGGCCGGGCCGACGCCGAGCACCCAGCCGCCGGTGGCGACGGCCAGACCCAGCACGGCGAGGGCCGCGACGGCAGTGGTCCAGGCGACCTCGGCGAACGACCCGCGGGCGAGCAGATGCTCACCGTTGCCGGTCAGCACGAACGCGATCGGGGCGAGGAAGGCCGGCAACGCGTACTTCAGGGCCTGCCACATGGTCGGGATCGCCCGGCCGCCGGTGATCGCGCTGGCGCCCACCGCCGCCAGGGCCGTGGGCGGGGTGACCTCGGAGAGCACCGAGTAGTAGAAGACGAACATCGCCGCGGCCGGCGCGGGGACGCCGAGCGCGAGCAGGGCCGGCCCGATGATCACCCAGCCGATGATGAAGCTCGCCGTGACCGGCACCGCGAGACCGAGCACGGCCAGCGCGAACGCGGCCAGGACCACGGTCAGGCCGAGCACCGCCTCGGGGTTGTCGGTGACCGCCCGCGCGCCGTTGACCAGCAGCGACGCGAGCTGGGCGCCGAGGCCGGTCTTCGTGGTCGTGGCGGTGATGACGCCCGCGGCGGCGCAGACCGCGACCACCGGCAGCACGCCGCGCACCCCGGCGGAGAGCGCCTCGAACGCCCGCCGCGGGGTGAGCCAGGCCCGGCGGTCCAGGAACGACAGCGCGGCGGCCAGGATCGTCGCGTAGACCACCGAGCGGGTCGCGGACTCCCCCATCGCCAGCAGCACCACGATCATCACGAGCGACGAGAAGTGGTACCCGAATCGGCCGAGCAGCCGCCACGCGCCGGCCCCTTCGGGGGACAGCGCCCGGACACCGTAGCGCCGCACGTCGATCTCGACGGCGAGCAGGATGCCGAGGTAGTAGAGGACCGTCGGGATCATCGCCCAGCCGAGGACGGTCAGGTAGGAGACGTTCAGGTACTCGGCGACGATGAACGCGGCCGCGCCGAGGGTGGGCGGGGAGAGGATCGCGCCGACGCCCGCCGCGGCCAGCATGCCGCCGGCCTGCTCGCGGGGGTACCCGGCGCGCCGCAGCATCGGCCAGGTGACCGCGCCGACACTGACCGCGGTGGCCGTGCCGGATCCGGAGACGGTGCCGAGCAGGAAGCCGGCGGCCACCGCGGTGCGCCCGGCGGCGCTGCGCGACTTGCGGAAGGCGGCGACCGAGAGGTCCACGAAGAAGCGGCTCGCGCCGGAGAGGTCGAGCACCGCGCCGTAGATGGTGAAGAGCACGATGTAGGTGGCCGCGACGTCGAGCGGTGTGCCGTAGAAGCCGCTGCCGGAGTTGTAGAGCGCGTCGACGATCTGGGCGAAGTCGAGTCCGGCGTGCGCGATCGGCCAGTGCTGGGGCAGCAGGCCGCCGTAGTAGCCGTACCCCAGAAAGATCGCGCAGACGATCGGCAGCGCCCACCCGGTGGTCCGCCGGCAGGCCTCCACGACGAGGAAGAGCAGCACCGCTCCGAAGATCACGTCGACCGGCTCGAGCAGGCCCTGCCGGTCCAGGAACGCGTTGTAGCCGCCGGCGAACGGATTCACCGGATAGAGGCACACCACCAGGGCCGACCCGGCCAGGATCAGGTCCGGCCAGGTGGGCCTGTCACGCTTTCCACCGAAACCGCTGTGGTACGCCAGGAAGACCAGTGGAAGAGTGCCGGCCAGAAAGATGATCAGGTAGAACTGGCTGCCCTGCGCGAGCGGCCGGAACACCTGCCCGAGCACCAGCAGGGCGACAGCGAAGGCGACGATCGCGACGACGGCGCGGAACCGCCCGGTGAGCTCGCGGGCTGGGCGCTCCTCCTCGTCATGGTGCAGCAACTCAAGAGATCGATCAGCGCCCATGAAACGGACAGTACTATGCCCGCTCTTCTCTGTAACGAGCGTCTACTCGGATGAGTTATCGGCGGCTGATCTCGAACCTCCGGACCGCGCCGGTCAGTTCGTCCGCCATCCCGGCCAGCTCCTGCGCCGCCGACCGGGAGCCCTCCAGCCCGGCCGTGGTCGCCTGCGCGGCGTCCGCCACGTCGCTGATGTTGCGGGCGATCTCCTCGGCGCCGCCCGCCGCCTCGGTCACGCTGCGGCTGATCTCGCCGGCCGTCGCGGTCTGCTCCTCCACGGCCGAGGCGATAGTGGTCTGGTAGTCGCTGATCCGCACGATGACCTCGGAGATCCGCTCGATCGCGGTGACCGCGCTGGACGTGTCAGTCTGGATCTCCTGCACCCGCTGGCTGATCGTCTCGGTCGCCTTCGCGGTCTCCTGCGCCAGCTCCTTCACCTCGCCGGCCACCACGGCGAAGCCCTTGCCCAGCTCACCGGCGCGCGCGGCCTCGATGGTCGCGTTCAGCGCCAGCAGGTTGGTCTGCTCGGCGATCTGGTTGATCACCTTGACGATGTTGCCGATCTCGTTCGACGACTCGCCCAGCTTCGCCACGATGCCACTGGTCTCGTGCGCCACCGAGACCGCCTCGCCGGCCACCCCGGCCGCGTCCGAGGCGTTCGTCGCGATCTCCCGGATCGACACGCCCATCTCCTCGGCCGCCGCGCTCAGCGTGTGCACATGCCGCGCCACGTCCTCGGCCGCCTGCTGCGCGGCGGCGGCCCGGTCCGACGCGGTGGCTGCGCCACCGGCGAGGTTGTCGTTCACCGAGTTCAGGTTCCGCGACGATTCGAGTACGGTCGCCGCACTCCCGTTGATCACCCCGACCGCGTCCCGCATGCTCGACGTGGCCTGCCGCAGGGCGTCCGCCATCTGCCCCACCTCGTCCCGGCTGTGGATGTCCGGATCCCGGGTCAGGTCACCGCCCGCGACCGACTGGAGCACATCCGTGACCTTACGGACCGGCCCGACCACGGCCCGCACCGCCAGCACCGCCACGAACAAGCCGATGATCAGCCCGAGCAGGCCGATGACCAGCACCTGCGTCGTCACCGAGCTCCTCGCGTCGGTGACCTCGTCGGTCGCCGCGACCGCCTCCGTGGCGTGCGCCTGCTCCAGGACGGCGAACTGCTCGTCGACCTCGGTGAAGACCGTGGTGGCCTCGTTCCACCCTTTCCAGAACCCGGGCAGGTCGCTGGAGTTGGACGCCGGCAGCATCACGTCGTCGCGCAACTGCAGGAACTTGTCGTAGTTCGCCTTCAACCCGGAGGCGGTCTCCGCGTCCGCGGTGAGCGGCGCATACTTCCCCCAGGTGTCCGCGACCCGGTCGTCCAGCTCCGCCACCTGCGTGGTGATCTTCTCCCGGAACGCGGCGCCCGACATGAAGTAGTTGAGCGCGAACATCCGGGTCCGCAGCACGTCCTGGTGCAGGCTGGCGAGCAGCGAGATGGGCGTGACCCCGTGGTCGTAGACCACCTTCGACTTGGTCTCGACGGTCCGCAACCCACCCACGGCAATGCCGATGACCACGGCGCACGCCACCGCGACGGCCACGACCGAGGTGAGCATCTTGACCGCCAGAGGCAGGTCCGCGAGCCGCTGCCACGGCGAGCGAGACATACAGAGGTCCCCTTCCGCGCAGTCGTTCCTCCCCACTCGTAGTTCGGCAGCACTCTCCCATCCCTGAGTCCCTGGGCCACCGTCCCCACCCGCCCGAAGCCGCACGCAACGCCGGCGCAGCGTGGATCAGCCCGCACGCAACGCCGGCGTGGCGTTTCATCGATGTCAGGGCAGGGATGAAGACGCACGGAGCGCCTCGGTGCGACCTCATCGCGGCCGGTGCGAGCCTCGGTGTGCCGCCGCCCACGCGAGGGAGCGGCGACAGCGCGGCCGGGGCGGATGCGTGGCTACCGGAGCTGTTCGACTGTGGTGGTTCGGGGCTGGACGTCGATGTGCGTGATCTCCAGGAGCTGGTCGTCGACGGTGGCGAGGCGGTCCCGGGCGTCGGCGGGGAGGTGGACCGGTGAGCCTGCGGCCAGGGGCAGCAGGTGCAGGGTCACCTCGGCGCCGGGGTGGTGACCGGCGTCGATCAGGTTGACGATCCAGCGGGCGCCGTCCCAGAAGCGGTCGGTCACGGTACGGCCGTCGATGCGCAGCTCGCCCACGTCGCCGGCCCAGTCGATCCGGAGCAGCGGGTCGAGCGCGGGGTCGGCGGCCCACTCCGGCACGGCCAGGCGGTAGACGGCGGCCAGCTCGTCGAAGACGTCCGGGGCCGGGGCGGACGGGCGGCCGTCGTGCTTGCCGTAGCTGACCGGGACCGCCGTCGCCGCCGGACGCACCAGCTCAGCCACAACCGGCGAGGCCACAACCGGTGAGGCCGCCACCGGCGAGGTCGCAGCCGGAGAGGCCGCCACCGGCGAGGTCGCAGCCGGAGAGGCCGCCACCGGCGAGGCCGCGGGGACCGGCGCGGCTGCCCCGGGCACCTTCTCCACGGGGGCGAATGTCCGGGTGGCCGGGTGGTATGCCCGTACCCTCGCAAGCCCCTGCGCCTTGACCCGCACCCGGCCGGCAGCGTCCCACTGCAGCTCGTCGTCGCTGAGCAGGAGCCGGCGGGCGGGGGTCTCCACCACCCAGACCGAACCGGCCGTCGAGGCCGGGAGGACGAGGACGTCCAGCGTGCCGCATCGAACCGGTTCGAGACTCGGCACGATCTCGTGGACCTCGATGCCGGCAGGGCCCGCGACGGCCACCTCCGGCGCGATGCCCTCGTCGGCCAGCAGGACCAGCGTGGGGATCTCGCCGGGCAGCAGGGTGAGCGCGGTGGCGGTGGCCCAGGCGATCCGGACGCCGCCGGCGGTCAGGCCGACCGGCCAGCGGGCCAGGGTTCCGGGCGGGATGTCGACCGGCCGGGACGGGAACTCCACAACGAGATCGTCGAGTTCGACCCGGAAGCGGGCCTGCTCGTACGCGGCGAGCGGGAAGTGCGGCTGGTGCCAGGCCACGAAGACGAACCCGGAGGTGCCGTCGCTGCGCAGCGCCCAGCGCAGCGTCGAGCTGTCCTCGACCCCGGTCGGCCGCATGTCGGGCAGGGTGGACGGCATCTCGGCGAGCCGGTCGCCGAACGCGGCGAGGAACGCGTGCTGGCGGCGCAACTCGGCGTGGCTGGCGCCGAGCGCGCCGGCCTCCCCGATCGGCGCGTGGAAGTCGTAGCCGAGGCGCGGCAGATCGTTCGGGTACCCGGTGGCGTGCGACTCCTGCATCCCGTCCGGAGACGCCGGGTTGGTGCCGCCGGCATACATGTAATAGCCCTGCCAGGCCGAGCCGTTGCCGATCTTGCAGTGTGCGATGGCCGCGACGTCGAGGGCGTCCGGGCGCGGCCGCCGGTGGTAGGCGGTCGCCATCCCGCCGGCGAGTTCGCAGGTCGCGGCCGGGAAGAGGTCGGACGGGGTGCGCGGGCCGCCCTTGGCCGCCTCGATGTTCTGCGCGCGGCGCACGTCCGCGCCGATGCCGGGGTCGTCCCAGACGTGCGAGAAGAAGTAGTGGTCGCGGAAGTTCGGCGCCCACGGCGCGTCGGTCTCCACCCAGAAGCCGTCGCCGTAACCGCCGTAGAGCGGCAGCACCTCGCCCTCGGGCAGTTCGGCGCTGTCCCAGGCCGTGGCGGTCCAGATGGGCGCGGACATGCCCGCTTCGCGGGACAACCTCTTGAGGGTACGGAGATGCTCGGGCTGGGTGTAGAGCTCGTTCTCGATCTGGATGCCGAGGACCGTGCCGCGTTCGGAGGCACGCCCGTTCAGGGCCGTTCCGATCTGGCCGAACCACTCGCGGACCAGCTCAAGATAGGCCGGGTCGTCGGTCCGGTGCCGGACCGGCGCGTGCCGCACCCAGTCCGGGAAGCCGCCGTTGCGGGCCTCGCCGTGGCACCACGGACCGATCCGCAGCACCACGTCGAGGCCGGTCTCGACGGCCAGGTCGACGAACGCGGCGACGTCGAGGTTGCCGTCGAAGCGGGCCTCGCCCCGGCGCGGCGCGTGGTGCAACCAGAAGACGTAACTGGCCACCACCGTCACGCCGCCGGCCTTCATCTGCCGCAGGCGCTCGGCCCATCGCTCGCGCGGCACCCGGGAGTAGTGCAGCTCGCCGGAGACCGGGACGACCGGCACGCCGCCGAGCTCCAGGTAACGGTTGGTCAGCGAGATCCCGGCCCGCGCGTCTTCCTCGTTGCTCATCCGCGGCCGGCGCAGCGGCGTCGCCCAGGCGTGGTGGCGAACGGAGAGCGGCTCGGGCCACCTCGTTGGATCAGTGGGCACGAGAACCCCTCCTCGGATTTTGACTGTAACCGGTCACAGCCCGGCGTGGGCGAACGATACACAGCGCCCACGGGCTGAACGCAAGGGCTTGACACATGGCCGTAACACCAGCACTGTAACCGGTCACAGGGCCCGCCCCGCTTTTCCGGGTCCGTCCACGGCTCCCGTCCCCGGACCAAGCCGATCAAGGAGGATCGATGAAGATCACATACGTACCGCTCATGGCGGCTCTGACCGCAGCGGTCTTGTTCACCGGCACCGCCTGCACCAGTTCCGACTCGGGCTCCGACGCCGCCGACCCGGACGCGAAGGTCGCGCTGACCTACTGGACCTGGGCCCCGAACATGGAGAAGGTGGTCGCGGCCTGGAACGCGGCGAACCCGAACATTCAGGTGACTGTCAACAAGCAGGACGGCGGCGACCCGGCCGTCACCAAGCTGCTGACCGCGATCAAGGCGGGCTCCGGCGCGCCGGACATCATGCAGGCCGAGTACCAGAAGATTCCCACCCTGGTCTCGGCGGACGCGATCACCGACATCGCCGGTGAGGCCGGCTCGCTCAAGGACAGGTTCCCGGCCGGCACGTGGAACGGCGTCACCCTCGGATCCGAGGCCGTCTACGGCGTCCCGCAGGACTCCGGCCCGCTGATGTTCTTCTACCGCGCCGACGTGTTCGAGAAGAACGGCCTCGAAGCGCCGAAGACCTGGGACGACTACGCCGCGGCCGCCGAGAAGATCCACAAGGCGAACCCGAAGCAGTACGTCGGCACCTTCTCCGCGAACGACGCCGGCCTCTTCACCGGTCTCGCGCAGCAGGCCGGCGCCTCCTGGTGGGGCGTGAACGGCGACGCCTGGAGCGTCAACATCAACGACGCCGCCACCCAGAAGGTCGCCGCGTACTGGGGTGGCCTGGTGGAGAAGGGCGTCATCGACAACAAGCCGATGTACACCCCGGAGTGGAACGCCGCCCTCAACGACGGCACCCAGGTCGGCTGGGTCAGCGCCGTGTGGGCCCCGGGCGTCCTCGAGGGCAGCGCCAAGGACACCAAGGGCAAGTGGAAGGCCGCGCCCATGCCGCAGTGGGACGCCGCCAGCCCGGCGACCGGCAACTGGGGCGGCTCGGCCACCAGCGTGACGACCCAGACCAAGCACAAGGCGCAGGCCGCCAAGTTCATCACCTGGCTCAACAGCGACCCCGCCGCGCTGAAGCTGCTCGCCGCCGAGGCGAACATCTACCCCGCCGCGAACGACGCGAGCAGCGCGCTGAGCGCTCCCCCGGCGTTCTTCGCCGACCAGGCCGACTTCTGGACGATCGCCGCCGAGGCGGCCCGGACCACCAAGCCCTTCACGTACGGGCCGAACGTCAACGTCGCGTACAGCGCCTTCAACGACGCGTTCGGCAAGGCGGCCGAGGCGAAGCAGGCCAGCGCCTTCACCGCGTCGCTGGCGACCATGCAGCAGACCACCGTCGACGACCTGAAGAACAGCGGCTTCACCGTCGCCGGATGACCGTGCGCCCGGGCGGCTCGCGAGCCGCCCGGGCCGTACCGCAAGAAAGGTTCGGCGATGTCGCTGATCTTGGACAGGCCTGCCGTCTCCACGCCTCAGGTAGCCTCCCGCCCCCGGACCAGACGGACCGGCGTCCCGTACGCCTTCCTGGCCCCGGCCCTGATCCTCTTCACGCTCTTCCTGGCCGCGCCGATCGTCTACGCCGGATACCTGAGCCTGCGCAAGACCCAGGTGAGCGGCCTGGGCCTGGGCAAGGCCGCCCGGACCGAGGTGTGGGCCGGGCTGAGCAACTACGCCCGCTCGCTGACCGATCCCGACTTCCTGCCGAGCGTGTGGCGGGTCGGGGCGTACGGCCTCATCGTCGTGCCCACCATGCTCGGACTGGCCCTGCTGATGGCCCTGCTGCTGGACGCCGCCCGCACCCGGGAATCGATCAGCAAGTTCGCCCGTATCTCGATCTTCCTGCCGTATGCGGTGCCCGCCGTGGTCGCCTCGCTGCTCTGGGGCTTCCTCTACCTGCCCCGGGTCAGCCCGATCACCGACCTGTTCGAATCCGCCGGGATCACCGCGCCGAACCTGCTCTCCAACGACCTGACCCTCTGGGCGGTCGCGAACATCGCGGTCTGGGGCGGCACCGGCTTCAACATGATCGTCATCTACACCGCGCTGCGGGCCGTGCCGACCAGCCTGTACGAGTCGGCCCGGATCGACGGCGCCTCCGACGTCACCATCGCGCTCCGCATCAAGATCCCGATGGTGATGCCCTCGCTGGTGATGACGTTCGTCTTCTCGATGATCGCCACCCTGCAGGTGTTCGCCGAGCCGATGACGCTCAAGCCGCTGGCCAACACGATCTCGACGACCTGGACGCCGCTCATGAAGGTGCACCGGGACGCGTTCACCCGCAACGATCTGTACGCGGCCGCCGCCACCTCGGTGATCATCGCGCTGGCCGCCTTCATCCTGTCCTTCGGCTTCCTGAAGCTCGTCGGGCGCCGGGCCTTCAGCCAGGAGGACTGATCATGGCTCTTGTTGCTTCCGCGCGGCCACGGCAGAGGCGCAGCGCTCTCGCCACCACGCTCCTGCTGCTCGGCGCCGCGTACTGCCTGCTGCCGGTGCTCTGGGTCCTGATCGCCTCCAGCAAGAGCGCCGGCGAGCTGTTCTCCACGTTCACCCTCACGCCGAGCACCCACCTCTGGGACAACCTGGTCGGCCTCAACGGCTACCGCGACGGGCTGTACTGGCGCTGGATGGCGAACACCGCCCTCTACGCCGGCGTGGGCGCGACCATCTCCACCTTCGTCTCGGCGATGGCCGGGTACGCCCTCGCGAAGTTCGAGTTCCGTGGCAAGAGCTTCGTCTTCAACCTGATCCTGGCCGGCGTCCTGGTGCCCGGCGTCCTGCTGGCGATCCCGCAGTACCTGCTGCTGGCGAAGGCCGGCATGACGAACACGTACTGGGCGGTGCTGCTGCCCAGCTTCATCAGCCCGTACGGCATCTACCTGGCCCGGATCTTCGCGGCCGCGTCGGTGCCCTCGGAGATCCTGGAGGCCTCCCGGATCGACGGCGCGGGCGACTGGCGGACCTTCACCCGCGTGGTCCTGCCGATGATGCGCACCGGTCTGGTGACCGTCTTCCTGTTCCAGTTCGTGGCCGTCTGGAACAACTTCATGCTGCCCTACATCATGCTCGGCGACGACCAGCTCTACCCGATCACGGTCGGCCTGAACGGCCTGCTCAACCAGGGCGCGAACCAGCCGGCCATGTACACCGCGGTGGTCACCGGCGCGCTCGTCTCGATCGTCCCGCTGATCGCGCTCTTCCTGGCGTTGCAGCGCTACTGGCAGGTCGACCTGGCGGCGGGTGGCGTCAAGGCATGACTATGATCCCGAACGTGTCACCCTCCACCGGCCAGGCAGGGCGTAAACGCCCCACCATCCGCGACGTCGCTCGCGAGGCCGGGGTGTCCTACGCGACGGTGTCGCGGGTCCTCAACGGCCGCGACTGGGTCAGCCCGGAAGCCGTCCGCGCGGTCAACGACGCCATCTCCCGGACCGGGTACACGACCAATCAGCACGCCCGCTCGCTGGCCACCGGCCGGTCCGGCTCGATCGCGTTCCTGCTCACCGAGCCGCAGCACCTGCTCTTCGAGGACCCGAACTTCTCGGTGCTGCTGCGCGGTGTCGCGCAGGCGCTCTCCGACCGGGAACTGACGCTGATCCTGATGATCGCGTCGACACCGGAGGAGCGGAACCGGACCCTCGCGTACCTCTCCGGCGGTCACGTCGACGGGGTGCTGCTGGTCTCCCCGCACTCCGGCGACCCGCTGCTCAAGCAACTGGTCCAGGCCGAGGTCCCGATCGTCGCGTGCGGTCAGGTGCTCGGCTTCGAGGACTCGATCAGCTCGGTCTCGGCCGACGACTGGGGCGGCGCCCGGACCGCGGTGGAGCACCTGCTCGCCGCCGGATGCCGCCGGATCGCCACGATCACCGGGCCGCAGGACACGTTCGGCGGGGTGTTCCGGCTGCGGGGGTACAGCGACGCGCTGACCGCGGCCGGCATCGCTGTCGACCCGGATTACATCGTGCACGGCGACTGGAGCCGGGAGAGCGGCGCGGCCGGGATGCGCGCGCTGCTCGACCGGGTCCCCGAGGTCGACGCGGTGTTCGCCGCGTCCGACGCGATGGCCGCGGCCACCCTGCCGGTGCTGCGCGAGGCCGGCCGGGACGTGCCCGGCGACGTCCGGATCGTCGGTTTCGACGACTCCGGGCTGGCGGCGACCACCGAGCCGCCACTGACGACCGTCCGGCATCCGCTGGAACGGATCAGCGAGGAGATGGTCCGGCTGCTCACCGATGTGATCGCCGGCCGTACCCCGCTCTCGATCACCGTGCCGACCAGCCTGGTGATCCGCTCCTCCTCTCCCGCCTGAGGCGCTCCGCCCCGGCCTCGGGAGATCTACGGCACCATTTCGCCCCTTTTGTTCGTAAAGGAGTGTCATGAGATCCGTCCTCGCGATCGCCGCCGTCCTCGCGGCGATCCTCATCCCCGCCCCTGCCGTCGCTTCCCCCGCCGCGCCTCCGGGCCTGGCGATGCGCGGCGCCGACGTGTCCACCCTTCCCCGCGCGCTCGACCTGGGAGCTGCGTTCTACGACTTCCGCGGCCGGCGCGACAACCCCTACGACATCCTCAAGCAGGCCGGCGTCAACTACGCCCGGCTGCGCATCTGGAACGACCCGACCAGCGGGTACAGCAACAAGGCGCAGGTGCTGAAGCAGGCCCGCGCGATCAAGGCCAAGGGCCTCAAGCTGCTGATCGACTTCCACTACTCGGACACCTGGGCCGACCCCGGCAAGCAGTTCACCCCGGCCGCCTGGGAGGGGCACGATTTGGCTCTGCTGACGAAGGACGTCTACGACTACACCTACGACGTCTGCGCCTCGCTCAAGCGGCAGGGCACCACGCCGGACAGCGTCCAGGTCGGCAACGAGATCAACGTCGGCATGCTGTGGCCGGTCGGATATGTCAGCAACAGCGACTTCGGCCCCGTCTCCCAGCTGCTCAACGCCGGTCACGACGCCACCAAGGCCTGCAACCGCTCGACGAAGGTCCTGATCCACACGGCCCTGGCCGGCAACATCGACGCGGCGCACTGGTTCTACGACGGGATCACCGCGGCCGGCGCCCGCTGGGACATCACCGCGCTCTCCTACTACTGCATGTGGCACGGCTCGCTCGCCAACCTCGCCACGGTGATCACCGACGTCCGGGCGCGGTACGCGAAGCCGGTCGTGATCGCGGAGACCGCGTACCCGTGGACCACCGAGAACTTCGACCACCTGGAGAACATCATCCTGTCGCCGGCCCCGTGCGACGGCATCCCGGCCACCCCGCGCGGTCAGGCGCAGCAGTTCGCCGCGGTGCAGGAGACCGCCCGGTCGGCCGGGGCGCTCGGCGTCTTCTACTGGGAGCCGACGTGGACCGCCGTCGACGGCAACGGCTGGGACACCGAGGACATCGAGAACTCCGGCAACGCCTGGGAGAACATGGCCACCTTCGACGACGGCGGGCGGATCAACCCGTACATCAGGTGGGTGAAGTAATGCGGCTTCTCCGGATGCTCCTGATCGCGGCGGTGCTGGTCACCTTCACCCCGTCGCCCGCGCAGGCCGCCTCGCTGACCATGCTCGGCGCCGACGTCTCGTCCCTGCAGCGCAGCCTCGACCTGGGCGCCAAGTACTACCGGAACGGCGCCGCGACCGACCCCTACGACATCCTCAAGGGCGCCGGCGCCAACTACATGCGGCTGCGCGTCTGGAACAACCCGGCGAGCGGCTACAACAACAAGGCCAAGGTCCTCCAGCAGGCGAAGGCGATCAAGGCGAAGGGCCTCAAGCTGCTGATCGACTTCCACTACTCGGACACCTGGGCCGACCCCGGCAAGCAGTACCCGCCGGCGGCCTGGGCCGCGCACTCGCTCGGCCAGCTGCAGACCGACGTCTACAACTACACCTACGACGTCTGCACCGCGCTCAAGGCGCAGGGCACCACACCGGACAGCGTGCAGATCGGCAACGAGATCAACGTCGGCATGCTCTGGCCGCGCGGCCAGGTCGTCAACAGCGACTTCGCCCCGCTCGCGTCGCTGCTCAAGCAGGGCTACCGGGCCACCAAGGCCTGCAACAGCTCGACCCAGGTCATGATCCACACGGCGAACTCGGACAGCCTCGGCAACGCCCGCTGGTTCTACGACGGCATCAGGGCGGCCGGCGTCACCTGGGACGTCACCGCTCTGTCCTACTACTGCATGTGGCACGGCACGCTGGCGAACCTCTACAACGTCATCACCGACCTCCGCGCCCGGTACGCCAAACCGGTCGTCGTCGTGGAGACCGCGTACCAGTTCACCTCCGCCGACGCGGACAGCGAGAAGAACTCCATCCCGGGCACCGTCCTCTGCGACAACATCCCGTCCACCTTCGCGGGCCAGGCCCAGCAGTTCTCCTGGGTGCAGAACACCGCCCGCAACGCCGGCGCGATCGGCGTCTTCTACTGGGAACCCACCTGGTACGCCATCAAGGGCAACGGCTGGGATCCGGCGAACATCAACGGCACCGGCGACGGCTGGGACAACATGGCCACCTTCGACTGGACCGGCAACGTCAATCCCGGGCTGAGGTGGACACCCTGACCTCGCCCGCCGGGGAGGCGACACCTCTAAGCAGCGCGCGTAACGGTCACGAAGCGAGCGTGACCCCGGTCAGCTGACGCCAGCCGGTCAGCGCGCCCTCCCGAGCCGCCTCGGCGAACCCCGTGTCGCCGAGGCGGCGGCGTGCCTCCCGCTCGATGCGATCCAGGTCCGGGTGGGACGCGTCACGCAGCCCGCGCAGGCCGGTGCTCGCCCCGAGCAGCCGGGCCGCCTGTTCCGGCTGGTCCCGGCGCAGCGCCAGGTCGGCGACACCGACCAGGACGCCGGCGATCAGCGTGGCGTGGCCCGCCTCGGCCGCCGCCCGGCAGGCCGACGCGTGGTGTTCCCGGGCCTCACCGAGATCCCCGGCGATGCGCCCCAACAGGTCGTCGGCGACCGCCCGGACCGTCGCCTGCTCCGCCTTGTCGCCCAGCACCGACATCGCCGCCTCGATCTGCCGGCGGGCCTCGGGGGCGTCGCCGCGCAGCCGGGCGAGGTTCGCCTTCGCCAGGGCGAGTTCGGCGAGAGCGTCCGGCCAGGTGACCCGCTCCGCGCACCGCTGCGCCTCGGCGATGGCCGCCGCGCCGGCCGCCTCGTCGCCGAGCATCCAGTACAGCTCCGCCTGCCGGCCCCGCATACCGATGGCGTCCTCCAGGGCGCCGACCTCGGTCACCACGGCGATCGCCTGCTCGTAGAGCTCACACGCGCGGGCGAGCTCGCCCCGGACGGCGATCCGGTCCGCGAGCTCGGTGAGCGCGAAGTAGATGCCGAAGCGTTCACCCTGTTCCCGGAACTCGGTGAGCGCGTCCTCCAGGTAGGTGTCGGCGTCCGCTCCGGCGTACCCCAAATTGATCCTGGTCTTGCCGAGATGCAGCCGGGCGAGCGCGCGCACCCACGGGTCGGGGTTGGACAGCAGTGAGTCCCAGGCCGGCAGGGAAGCCTCCAGCCCCTGCAGCAGCCGCTCCAGCGGGACCACCAGGTCGAGCAGCGGGCTGCCGGCCCCGATCCGCTGCCGCAGCTCGTACGCCTTGCGGATCCACGCGGCCGCCTGGTGCTCGTCGGCCCGGCCGGAGCCCGCGAAGTGCACGACGAGCGCGTAGACCGGCGCCTGGATCTCGTCCGGGACCGTGCCGGGCACCTCGGTGGCCGCGGTGATCAGCTCGGCGCCCTCGGCCTTGTGCCCGCTGAACCACCAGTACCAGCCGGCGGCGGCCGCGAGCCGCATGGCCTGCTCCGCCTCGCCGGCCGCGATCGCGCCGCGCATCGCCGACCCGATGTTCTCGTGCTCGGCCTGCAGCAGCGCGAGCCACCGCAACTGGTCGGCGCGGCGCAGATGCGGTTCCGCGGTCTCGGCGAACGCGGTGAAGTACGCGAGGTGCGCCCGCCGGGCCGAACCCTGCTCCCCCGCCTCGGCCAGCCGCTGCGCCGCGTACTCCATGATGGTGCCGAGCATCCGGTAGCGCGGGGCGTCGTCGCCCTCGCTGACCAGCAGCGACTTCTCGGCGAGCGAGGTGAGCAGCTCCAGCACGTCCTCCGGGTCGACCCCGCCGCCGGAGCAGACCCGCTCGGCCGCTTCCAGGCTCGCCCCGCCGGCGAACACCGCGAGCCGGCGCAGCACCATCCGCTCGGCGCCGGTGAGCAGCTCCCAGCTCCAGTCGACCACCGCGCGCAGCGTCCGGTGGCGTGGCAGCGCGGTCCGGCTGCCCCCGGTGAGCAGCCGGAACCGGTCGTCGAGCCGGTGCGCGAGCTGGTCGAGAGTCATCGTGCGCAGCCGGGCCGCGGCCAGCTCGATGGCGAGCGGCATGCCGTCCAGCGCCCGGCAGACCCGCACCATCGTGGCGAGCGTGCGGGCGTCCGACGCGAGGTCCTTGCGTACCGCCTGCGCCCGGTCCCGCAGCAGCTGGACCGCGGGCGAGGACGCGATCTCCTCGATCCCGGCCGCACGCCCGGGCACCGTGAGCGGCTCGACCTGCCACAGCGTCTCACCGGTGATGCCGAGCGGCTCCCGGCTCGTCGCCAGGATCCGCAGCCGCCGGCACTCGCCGAGCAGCCGGTGCGCCAGCGTCGCCGCCTGCTCGATCACGTGCTCGCAGTTGTCCAGGATCAGCAGCACCTCCCGCTCGCGGATCGCGGTGACGAGCCGGTCGGTGAGATCCATGTCCGGCGCGCCGGCGAGCAGCGCGTCCCGCAGGCCGAGCCCGGTGATGGCCGCCTGCGCCACGTCACCGCCGGCGCCGATCGGGGCGAGCTCCACCAGCCAGGCGCCGTCCGGCAGGTCCGCGACGAGCGTGCGCGCCACCTCGGTGGCGAGCCGGGTCTTCCCCGAGCCGCCCGGCCCGATCAGGGTGGTGAGGCGATGCCCGGCGACCAGCTCGCGGACCGCCGCGACGTCGCCGCCCTTGCCGACGTAACTGGTCAGCTCGGCACGCAGGTTGGTCCGGCGATCCGCCTCCCGCTGCCCGCCGCCGCCGCGGAGCAGAGCGACGTGCAGGGCGGCGAGCTCGGGCGACGGGTCGACGCCGAGCGCGTCCGCCAGGGCCTCCCGGGTCCGCTGGTAGACAGCGAGGGCCTCGCTGCCGCGCCCGGCCGCCACGAGCGACCGCATCAGCGCGGCGACCAGCCGTTCCCGCAGCGGGTGCGCGGCCACCAGGCCGGTCAGCTCGGTGACCAGCTCGGCGCCGGCCTCGGCCGCGTACCGGTCCTCCAGCGCCGCCAGGCGCAGGCCCTCGAGCCGGGTGACCGCCGCGCCGAGCGCCATGCTGTCCGGCAGGCCGACGTCCTGCATGGCCGCGCCCCGCCACAGCGCGAGGGCGGCCCGCAGCCGGTCCAGCCGGTCGGGGCCGTCGTTGTCCCTGATCAACCGCTCGAACCGCACCGCGTCCACGGCGTCCGGGTCGACGGCCAGCCGGTAGCCGTCGGTCTGCCCCTCGATCGAGCCCTCCGGCAGCAGTTTGCGCAGCCGGGAGACCAGCCGCTGGAGGGCGTTCGTCGCGTCGGCGGGCGGATGCTCACCCCAGATCCAGTCCACCAGGGTCGCCCGCGGCACCACCCGGCCCGGTTCGAGCGCGAGCGCGATCAGCAGCCCGCGCAGTCGCGCGCCCGGAACGTCGGTGAGGTCGCCGTCGTCCGTGCGAACCTCGAACGATCCGAGTACGCCGATATGCACCAGCAGATCTTGCCACGCACCGGTTTCCCGGACGCGACCGCTGACGGCTGCCTTTGATCTTTCCGGGCGGTGGCGTCCGTACCACCGGGCACGCACGTCACGGGAGGCAGGCACATGGTCAGCATCGGAACGGCACGAACCCGGCGGCCGGACGCGGTCAGCGGCTCCGCGATCGTCCTCACCGCCAACACGGGAGTGCTGGCGTTCCTCACCGCGGTCGGGGCGCTGTTCCTGCTCTTCCTCTTCGGCGACGAGGACGGCACCTGGCAGCGCCTGTGGCCGCTCGTCGCCGGCTGGGTGGTCGCCGCCGGGCTCGCCACCGCCAACGCGGTGGTGACGGTCCGCTTCGCGCGCCGGCCCGCGGACGCGCCGCGCCCGGCCGACGCCGCGGTGGCGCTGACCACCGCCGTGGTCGCGACGCTGCTGCTGGCGCTCTCCGCCTCGACACCCGGCGTGGTGCTGGCCGCGGCGCCGTTCGCGCTGGCCAACGCGGCGGCGGCGTGGTTCCTCTACAGCGCGGGCCGCGCCACGGCGCCGGACGCCGCGTTCCCGGAGACCGGCGGCTTCACCGAGTCCGACCTGGACCTGTTCACCGAGAGCGACCTCCTCGCTGACGACCTCGGCACGCCGGAACAAGCGCACTATCTCGACAGGCCGGAACAGGCCGACGATCTCGGCACGCCGGAACAGGCTGGGGATCGCGGCGCGCCGGACCAGGCCGCCGAGCCCGCCGCGACTCCACCCCCGGCTCTCCGCCGCCGCCCTCGCCGGCGCAGCCGGGCGGCGCTGCACACGCTCCGCGGCATCCAGCTCCCGCGCCGCGCCACGATCCGCTAGACCACGCGGCTAGATCAGGCCGCTTAGATCAGGCCGCTTAGACCAGGCCGCTTAGACCAGGCCGCTTAGACCGCGGAGAGCGCCGGGAACGTTCCGTAGGGACCGACCGGACCGGACGCCATGGTCATCCGCAGGCTGCCGGTCGGCACCCGTTCCAGCGGCGGCAGCACCGGCGGCCGCGCGGTGACGCCGAGCGTGATGTGCGGCCGGTAGTCCTCCCCCACCAGCCCGAGCGGCGGCATCCCGAGCCCCAGGAACTCCCGGTGCAGGGCGTCCAGGCCGGGCCGCCGGATCACTTCGAGCCCGAAGTAGTACCCACCGGACGGAACGTAGTAGTCACCGGGCGGCACCACCGCGTACAGCAGCCCGGTCACCGTCACTTCAAAAGACCTTTCCCGGTACGGGTGAGCAGCCGCCACGATCGCCGGGACCCGATCGTCCGCGCAGTCCACGTGCAGCACCGACACGTGCGGCGGGGCCTCGTCACCGAGCAGCATCAGCGGCTCCCGGCCGGCCCCGATCGCATGGGACAGATCCACCAGGGCCCGGGACACGCTCGCCTCGGGCACCAGCACCACTCCGTAAGCCACGCCGATCACGCCTTCCCACCTGTGCGCGCCGAGGCGACCATTGTGTCAGGATGCCGCCCGCCGCGGAGACGCGACGGGCGGCATCGTGACACGCGGTGCGGATCTCAGACGGACGTGGACTCCGACGCGGCGTTCGCGGAATCCGCCTGCGGCGCCGGGGTGACGCGAGCGGGTGACGGCGCCGTCGACGGCGTGCGCTCCAGCGCGGCGCCCTCGACGTCCAGCTCCGGGAGCCAGCGCAGCCAGGACGGCAGCCACCAGGCGGACCGGCCGAGGAGAGCGAGCGCCGCCGGTACGGCGATCATGCGGACGATGAACGCGTCGAAGGCGATACCGACGGCCAGGGCGAACGCGATCGGCTTGATCGTGTCGTTGCCCTCGGGGACGAACGCCGCGAACACCGCGAACATGATGGTGGCGGCGGCCACGACCACCGGGGCGGCCTGCCGGAAGCCGGTCACGATCGCGTCCCGCGGCGACGCGCCGTGTGCGTGCGCCTCGTGCATGCGGGAGACCAGGAAGACCTGGTAGTCCATGGCCAGACCGAAGAGGATGCCGACGATGATGATCGGCGCGAGGCTCAGGATCGGGCCGGTGGAGCCGGCGTTGACCGCGTCGGCGGCCCAGCCCCACTGGAAGACGGCGACCGTCGCGCCGAACGCCGCGCCGATCGTGAGCAGGAAGCCGAGCACGCCGACGACCGGCACCAGGATCGAGCGGAACACCAGCACCAGCAGCACGAACGCGAGGCCGACGACGAGCGCGAGGTAGACCGGGAGCGCGTCGTTGAGCTTCTGCGACACGTCGATGCTGACCGCCGTGTTGCCGGTGACGTAGACCTCGGCGCCGTCGGAGTCCGGAACCGTGTCCCGGATCGCGTGGACCAGGTCGACGGTCTTCTGGTCCTCGGGACCGGACGCCGGGATGATCGTGATGAGAGCCGCCGACTGGTCCTGGTTGGGCTGCGCAGGGGTGGCCAGAGCGACGTCCGGCAGGGCCGCCACCTGCTTCTGCACGGTGGCCGCGTACTGGACCGCGTTCGGGCCGTCGACGAGCACGAGCAGCGGGCTGCTCACGCCCGGACCGAACCGGCTGTCGATGATCGACTGTGCCTTGGCCTGGGTGCTGCCCTCGGCGGCACGCTGGTTCAGCGTGGTCTGCATCGAGAAGAACGGGATCGCGATCACGGCGAGCGCCGCGACGGCGAGCACCAGGCTGATCGTACGCTGGCGGGTGACGAGGTTCGCCCAGCCCTTGATGAAACCGCGGCCGTCCGGCAGCTCGCCGTTCGAGAAGACCACGCCGCGCTGCTTCTTCGGCAGGGCGCGCACCCCCATGAAGCCCAGGATGGCCGGGACCAGGGTGATCGCGACCAGCACCGCGATCACGATCGTGGCGGCGGCGGCCAGACCCATCTCGGTGAGGAACGGGATGCCGACCACGGAGAGGCCGGCCAGGGCGATCACCACGGTGAGGCCAGCCGTGACGACGGCGGAGCCGGCGGTGCCGACGGCCATCGCGGCGGCCTCCTCGACCGGCAGGCCGCGGCGCAGCTCGTGCCGGAACCGGGTCACGATGAACAGCGCGTAGTCGATGCCGACGGCCAGACCCAGCATCACCGCCAGGATCGGGGTGGTGGACTGCAGGTCGACGAAGCCGGTCAGGGTGACGATGCCGGCCGCGCCGATGCCGACGCCGACGATCGCGGTCAGCAGGTTCATGCCGGCGGCGACGAGCGAGCCGTAGGTCAGCGCCAGCACGATCAGGGCCACCACGACGCCGAGGATCTCGGAGGCGCCGCCGATGTCGGCCGGGTTGCTGAGCGCCTCGCCCTCGGCCTCGACGGTCATCCCGAACGCGCGGGCGTCCTCCACCTTGTCGATGATCGATTCGCGCTGCTCGTCGGTGACCAGCGACGGCTGCACGTCGAAGGTGACGGTGCTGTACGCCGCGACCTGATCCCGGGAGACCGTCGGGTTGGCCTGGTCGAGCGGGTTGCTGACCGACACCACACCCGGCACCTGGGCCAGCGACGCGACGGTCTTCGCGATCTGCGCCGCGTTGTCCTGGCCGGTCACCGTCTCACCGGCGGGCGCCTCGAACACGACCTGCACGGTGGCGCCGGCCGACGCCGCGCCGAACTTCTCCTTCATCAGGTCCAGGGCCTTCGTCGACTCCTGGCCCGGGATGCTGAAGGTGTTCGCGGTGGTGCCGGAGAGGGTGGCCGCGCCGACCCCGACGGCCACGAGAGCCAGCAGCCAGACGACGGTGACGACGATTCTGTGCCGTACGGACGCCAGCCCGAGGCGATGCAACAACGTTGCCATGAGGGTTCCCTTGTTCAGTGTGTGCTGTGTCCGAGAGCGTCGTAACCGACCTCGGCGAGGCCGGACATGGCATCGGGGCCGAAGACGTCACGCAGGGCCACGCTGGCCACCGCGATCGCACCGAGGGCGCCGACCTTGCGCAGCGCACGAGCCGAGTCGCAGAGGAACTCCTCACCGAACGCGGCAGTGACCGCCGCACCGATCTCGGTGAGCGCCTGGCCCATCTCGCTCTCCGGCTCGCTGACCAGGGAGGAGAGGAGGAGAGCCACAGCGCCCGGCTGGGCCAGCGCCAGCTCGGCCACAGCGGTGATCACGGCCCGGTCCCGCTCCGGCCCCACCGGCAGATCCGACACTCCGGTGGCGGTGTCGCGGATCTGCTCCACGCAGCGCCCGATGACCGCTTTCTGCAGGGCCTCCTTGCTGGGGAAGCGATGCAGCAGCCCGGTCTTCGAGTAGCCCACCGTGTCCGCGATGCGCTGCACCGACGTCTCCCGGAAGCCGTGCCGGGCGAAGAGGCCGGCCGCGGCGTCGAGGATCTCGTCATCGATCTGCTGCTTGGTGGGGCGGGGCATAGGGACCACGGTAGTCCGTCATGGACCAGGATGGTCGGTGAGGGACCGTGGCGGTCCCCACACCGTGTTCTGCTAGGTTTCCCGGTTCCCGCCGAGGAAAGGGATAAACCCGGCGAGGTACGGGTCCGGCCCGTCCACCGCCTTCCCGAAGACCACGTCGTCCCCGTCGCACTCGACGTGATAGACCGGAAGAAAGATCGGAGAGATCCCGGTCGTCGTGGCGGTCACCGGCTCGACCGGCCCGGTGAAGTCACCGGCGTCCCGGCGTGCCAGCAGCCCGTCCACCGCATCGCCGGGCAGCGGCCGCCCGCCGAGAGCCCGGAACACCGTCCCGTCCAGCGTCAGCGACGGCTCCGCCAGCCACACCGAGCGGATCACCGTCGGGTACGGCACGGGCTCGCCCCGGAACCCGTCGAACCGCAGCACCAACCGGCGTCCCGACGCCAGCTGGTAACGCCGGCCGTCCGCCACCGAACGGCGGCCCAGCGCGGTCAGGCTCAGCTTGTCACCGTCCCGGACCAGGTGCCCGATCCCGGCGAGGTGGCGGACCGCCCGCGCCACGAGCGGCTGCTCCACACCGAGGAACTCGGCCAGTTCGGCGGTCCGGGTCAGGCCGCCCTCGGCGACCGCGCGGGACAGGTACCGGTCCAGCACGTCGTAGGACTGGGACTCCCGTACGGTCGCCGTCACCTCGACCGCCCACATCGGCAGCAGCAGCGGAACGATCCGCCGGGGCCGGACCTCCGGAAGGGCGCTCACCCGCCGTTCTATCTCGGTCAGCGGCAGGTGGGCCGGTTCGGTCATGGCGCGCTTCGCAGACGTACGCGATTAGCGGCCGGCGCCCCCTCCAGGAGACGGTCCAGCACGCTCGTGGTGAGCAGCCCGGCCACCTCGTCCGGCACGAGCGCCGCGCCGACGTCACGCAGCGGCCCGCGACCCGCGTCACCGGCGAGCACCGCCCGGCGGGCCCGGACCAGCGGCACGAGCGCGGACGGCAGCGCGGTGCGACCCGCGTCCACGAGCACCACCAGGTCGAACTCCAGGTCGCCGTGGTCCGGACGGCCCGCGCCGAGGCAGGTGGTCGCCACCACGTCGGCGTATCTCAACAGCTCCGCGTGCAGCTGGTCGCTCGGCCGGGCGGCCCGCTGACGCCACTCAAGCAGCAGCCCGGCCCGGTTGCGCAGCACCGGCTCCAGACCGGCGCAGTGCTCGGCGAAACCGGACAGGCCCGGCACGTCAGCGGTCCACGCCGGCTCCGCGGCCACGCCGTCGAGGAGATGGCACAGCCGGTGCGCGGAACGTTCCGCGGACTCCAGGGCACGGTGCGCGGCCAGGTCGGCGAACGCGGCACGGTCGGCGGCGGCCCGGACCGCGGCGTCCTGCTCCACGTCCTTCTCCCGGCGGTCACGGTGTTCCGCGTACTCCTGGCGGGCCCGCGCCAGCGCCTCCCGCGCCTGGTCCGCGGCCGGGGTCGCCACGGCCAGCCGGTCCCGCAGACGCCCGGCCCGCCACCGGCCGAACCGCGACCCCTCCGCCCGGCGCAGCGACGCACCGAGCCGCTCCACCGCGTCACCGGCGAGCGCGGCGGCCCGCTCGGCCACCTCGACGGCCCGCTGCCGCTCCCGGACCGGGCCACCGAGCCGCTGCCGGGCCGCCTCGGCGATCGCGTCCCGCTCGGCGCAGGCCCGGTCGGCGCGCTGCCGTTCCTGCTGGGCTTCGGCGAGCGCGCTGGTCAGGCGTTTCAGCCAGCCCATCGCCGGCGAGGGCTCGCCGAGCCACGGTTCGAGCTGGTGCGCGGCGGCCTGCGACCGGGCCAGGATCCGCCGCTGCGTCTCGGCCGCCGCCACAGCGACACTGCCCGGTCCCCCGCCGGCCTGGTCGGCACGCACCACGATCGGCCCGGGCGGCAGCCGGGTCATCACGGCATCGACGGCCGCCGGTTCCGGAGCGGTGATCAGCACCCGCTCACCGCGCTCCGCGGCGGCGCGCACGATCTCCACGACGGTGAGCGTCCGGGCCGCGCCGGGCGGCGCGACGAGACAGAGCAGATCCGGTACGGCCAGCGCCCGCCGCACCGCCTCAGCCCGGTCCGGGGCCGGCGCTTCGTCGGCGAAGCGTGCTCCCGCTCCCCCGGCCGACGCGGCCCGCCCAGGCACACCCTGCGCCGGGCCGTCCGAGGGCGCGGCCGGCCAGGGCGGGCCGGGTGGGGCGAAGCGGCCCTCGGCCAGCAGCGCGAGCAGGCCCGGGTTGGCGGTGGCGCCGACGCGGAGGCGGACGATCGCGTCGCGCTGGATGCGTTCGGCCAGACCGGCTTCGACGAATCCGGCGCCGCGCCCCGCCGGGACCCCGTCGGCCGCCGGACCCGCCGGGACCCGGTCGGCCGCCGGATCCGCCGGGAGCCGGTCGGCCGGCGGATCCGCCGGGAGCCGGTCGGCCGCCGCGTCGAGCTCGTGAGCGGCGACCACCGCGAGTTCCAGGGCGGCACAGAAGCGGTCGTTCCGGTACCGGACCGGCTGCTCTACACGGGCCGGTCCCGGCGGATGCCGGCGCTGCCCGGGCCGGCTCCGGCCGGCGTGCCCCGGACCGCCGGACCGCTGTCCCGCACCGGAGGAGGCATCGACGCCGATGGAACCGTCGCCACCCGGCTCGTGGCGATCGCGGTCGTCGCGATCTAGATCGACAGGGGTCGACGCCATCCGCTCACCATAGATGCGCTCCGGCAACCCCAACAAACACCCGTTGTGCGCTTTCCTTCAACAGAGCCGCCTGGAAGCGCTCCCACGCACGATCATCCCCGTACCGTGCATCCCGGCACGGTGCGCGCCAACCCGCCAAGATCGCGAGCGGCGCGGCGGGGCGGGACAGGGCGGGCGCCGAGGGCCTGACTCGTCACGCTGGTCCGGTGTTTGACGGCTTCTCCGCGGTGGTGATTCGATCAACTCTCCCGAACAGATCGGACCTGGAGTCATGCCCGTGGTTCTTCCCTCAGCTGACCTGCTCTTCGTCGGCGGCCGGGTCTTCACCGCCGACCCGGCCCGCGGCCACGCCACGACGGTCGCGGTGCGGGGCGGCCGGATCCAGGCGGTCGGGACCGACGAGGTACGCGACCTGGCCGGCCCGGACACCGAGATCGTCGACCTGCGCGGCCGGCTGCTGATCCCCGGCTTCCAGGACGCGCACGTGCACGCGGTGATGGGCGGCGTCGAGCTGAACCAGTGCGACCTGAGCAACACCACCGATGTTGACGAGTACCTGCGGCGCGTCCGGGCGTACGCCGACGCGCACCCGGAGCTGGAGTGGATCTCCGGGGGCGGGTGGGCGATGGAGAGCTTTCCCGGCGGGGTGCCCGGCCGGGAGCTGCTGGACCGGGTGGTGCCGGACCGGCCGGTGTTCCTCTCCAACCGCGACCACCACGGCGCCTGGGTGAACAGCCGCGCCCTGGAACTCGCCGGGATCACCGGTGACACCCCGGACCCGGAGGACGGCCGGATCGACCGGGCGCCGGACGGCTCCCCCTCCGGCGGGCTGCAGGAGGGCGCCATGCGGCTGGTCACCGACCTGCTGCCGGAGACCACCGCCGCCGACCGGCTGGCCGGCCTCTACCGGGGCCAGGAGCTGCTCTTCTCGCTCGGCGTCACGGCCTGGCAGGACGCGATGGTGTGCGCGACGAACGGGTACCCGGACGTGTCGGACGCGTACCTGACCGCGGCGCGCGACGGCTCGCTGCGGGCCACCGTGGTCGGCGCGCTCTGGTGGGACCGGGACCGGGACGCGTCGCAGATCCCGGAGCTGGTCGCGAAACGCGAGACGTTCAGCGTGGGCCGGCTGCGCTGCGACAGCGTGAAGCTGATGCTGGACGGGGTGGCGGAGAACTTCACGGCCGCGATGACCGCGCCCTACCGGGACGGGTGCGGCTGCGCCACCACGAACACCGGGCTCTCCTTCATCGACCCGAAGTCGCTGCCGGACTATGTGACGGCGCTCGACGCGCTCGGTTTCCAGGCGCACTTCCACGCGCTCGGCGACCGGGCGGTGCGCGACGCGCTCGACGCGGTGGCCGCTGCCCGGGCCGCGAACGGGTTCCGGGACACCCGGCCGCACCTCGCCCACCTGCAGGTGGTGCACCCGGACGACGTGCCGCGCTTCCGGGAGCTGGGCGCGAGCGCGAACCTGCAGGCGTACTGGGCCTCGCACGAGCCGCAGATGGACGAGTTGACCATCCCGTTCCTGGATCCGGCGGCGGCCGTGCACCAGTACCCGTTCGGCGATCTGCTCCGGGCCGGCGCGCACCTGGCGGCCGGCAGCGACTGGCCGGTCACCACCCCGGACCCGATCGAGGCGATCCACGTGGCGGTGAACCGGGCGCACCACGGCAGCGACTACCCGCCGTTCCTGCCGGGGCAGGAGCTGGATCTCGGGACGGCGCTGACCGCGTACACGGCGGGGTCGGCGTTCGTGAATCATCTGGACGACCGCGGGGTGATCCGCGCCGGGAACGTGGCCGACCTGGTCGTGCTGGACCGCGATCCGTTCGCCGCGCCGGCCACCGAGATCGGTGCGACCTCGGTGGCGCTCACCTACGTCGACGGCCGGCTCGTCTACGCCGCATGAGAAAAAGCGCATGAGAAAAGCCGCATGGGCATGACCGCATGAGAAAGGCCGCACAAAGAAAGGCCCGGGGAGATCCCCGGGCCTTCGCTCACTTCTCGGCGGGCTCGTCGGAGTCGGGATCGTCCACGTCGTCCGCGTGCCGGGGCTGCGCCGGCGCCTGCGACGCCTCCAGCTCCTCGGCGACCGGCTCCTGGTCGATCACCTCGGCGGTGAGCTGCGGCGCGTCCATCCAGAGAGCGCGCAGCTGGCTCTGCATGAACGCGGTGAGCCGGCCCCGGTACTCGCGGTCGAAGTCCTCCAGGGCCTCGATCTGCTGCTGGAGCGCCTCACGCTTGGCGCCCAGGCTGCCGACCACGTCGTCGTAGCGCTGCTGTGCCTGGTGACGCAACTGCTCGGCGCCGGCCATCGCGTCCGCGCCGATCGTCTCGGCCCGGGCGCGGGCGTCCGCCACGATCTTCTCCCCGGTGCGCCGGGCCTCCTCGGCGCGCGCCTGCGCGTCCCGGGCCATCTGGTCGGCCGCGGCGCGCGCCTCGGCCAACACCCGATCGGCTTCCCTGCGTACGGTGTTCGCGTGCGCCTGCGCGTCCCGGGCGATCTGCTCCGCGGCGGACAGCGCATCCGTGCGGATCTTGTCCGCGTGGTGCTGGGCGCTCGCCACGTGCTCCTCGGCGGTGCGCTGAGCCAGGGCCAGCACCTGAAGCGCCTGATTCGGCAGGCCGGGGGTGGGCGGGATCATCGCGTGCTCCGAGGTCTCACTGTCCGTCCCATTGAGCAGCACTTCGACACGTTCCTTATCTGCTTGCCTTATCCGATTGTCAGCAGTCGGCCCCGGGTTCCCGACGGAGCACGTCCATGATCGGCGGATGCTACCAAGCTGAGCTGCCCGGTTGCGAGAGAGCAACGGTGAACGAACGATCACGCCGAGCGGTCGATTTCCGGAAGCGAGCACAAAAGGGATATCGCTCCCCATAAGCTCAGGAAACTTCTGTTCGATCGCCCCTTGAGGATGAGTCATGGGATGCCGCCGCGTGCTGGTCACGGTCCTCACCACCACGGTGGCCGCCGGTTTCGCGCTGCTCCCGGCACCCGCCCGGGCCGGCGGCCGCACCGTCGCCTTCTGGCCGATGAACGAGGCGCGCGGCGCCCAGCGGATGATCGACACCAGCGGCAACGGCCGGCACGGCCGGATCGGTGACGAGGTCGCCATCGGCGAGTCGCTCGGCGACGACGGCGGCTACCGCTTCGAACGGCTGGAGCCGGACACTCCGCCGCCCCGCCCCGGTCATCTGGTGGTGGTCCCGGACGACTCGTCGCTCGATCCCGGCACTGACGACTTCGCCGTGACGGTCCGGCTCCGCACCACCAACAAGTTCGGCAACATCATCCAGAAGGGCCAGGCCACGGTCGCCGGCGGCAACTTCAAGCTGCAGATACCGAGCGGGCGGGTGGAGTGCACGTTCCGGGGGCCGAAGGGATTCCTCGAGGTGGTCGCGCCGTACCCGATCAACGACGGGGATTGGCATGTGGTGCGGTGCGTCCGCGTACCGGAAGGGGTGTTCCTGACCATCGACGGCCGGGAGGTCGCCTCCCGCAGCGGATGGACCGGCCCGATCGCGAACTCCTGGCCGATCACGATCGGCGGCAAGCTGGACTGCGACCAGGTGGAGGTCGGCTGCGACTACTACGCCGGAGACCTGGACTACATCATGATCGAGGCCGTGCGCTCATCGTGGTGAGCGCACGGCCGTCAATGCCTTACCTGCCGAAGCCGCGCGCCAGCCGGTGGTACGCCTGGTTCCAGCGCACCTCCTTGGTGAACGACCGGGTCGTGGTCGCCGCGTCGATCACCAGCAGCTCGGTGCCGGCCATCTCGGCCAGATCGGCCAGCTCCTCCGCGCCCACCGACGACGACAGCACCGTGTGGTGCGGGCCGCCGGCGGTCAGCCAGCACTCCGCCGACGTCTCCAGTGACGGCGCCGGCTTCCAGACCGCCCGGGCGACCGGCAGCTTCGGCAGCGGCGCGGTCGGCGGAACCACCTCGATCTCGTTGGCGACCAGGCGGAACCGCTCACCGAGGTCGGCCAGGCCGAGCACGACCGCCGGGCCGGGCGCGGCGTCGAAGACCAGCCGGACCGGGTCCTCCCGGCCGCCGATGCCGAGCGGGTGGATCTCCAGCCGGGGCGTGCCGGCCGCGATCGACGGGCAGACCTCGAGCATGTGGGCGCCGAGGATGACCTCGTTGCCCGGCGTGAGGTCGTAGGTGTAGTCCTCCATGAAGGAGGTGGCGCCGCCCGGGACCATCGCCTTGAGCGTGTGCACCAGCACCGAGGTCTTCCAGTCGCCCTCGCCGCCGAACCCGTAGCCGTCGGCCATCAACCGCTGCACGGCCAGGCCGGGCAGCTGCCTGAGGCCGCCGAGGTCCTCGAAGTTGCTCGTGAACGCCTTGAAGCCACCCTCGGTGAGGAACTGGCGAAGTCCCAGTTCGATGCGCGCGCCGTACCGCAACGAGTCATGGCGATCACCGCCGACGGCCAGCTCCGGGGAGATCTCGTAGGTGTCGGCATACTCCTTGACCAGCTTGTCGATCTCCTCGTCGCCGATTTGATCGACAACGGCCACCAGGTCGTTGACGCCATAGGTGTTGACCGAGACGCCGAACCGCAGCTGCGCCTCGACCTTGTCCCCCTCGGTGACGGCCACGTCGCGCATGTTGTCGCCGAAGCGGGCCAGCTTCAGGGTGCGCATCGCGTCGTAGCCGCGCGCCGCCCGTACCCAGGTCGCGATCTTCTTGATCACGGCCGGGTTGCTGACGTGCCCGGCCACGGTCTTGCGCGGGACACCGAGCCGGCTCTCGATGAACCCGAACTCCCGGTCGCCGTGCGCGGCCTGGTTGAGGTTCATGAAGTCCATGTCGATCTCGGACCAGGGCAGCTCCACGTTGTGCTGCGTGTGCAGGTGCAGCAGCGGGGCCCGCAGCGTGTCCAGGCCGGCGATCCACATCTTGGCCGGCGAGAACGTGTGCATCCAGGTGATCACGCCGAGCACGCCCGGCGTGGAGGAGGCCCGCCGGCAGACGTCCAGGATCTGCTCGGCGGTGGTGAGCACCGGCTGCCAGACCACGTCCGCGTCGATCGTCGCGTCCAGCTGGGCGGCGATCTCCCGGGACTGGCTCGCCACCTGCTCCAGCGTCTCCGGCCCGTACAGGCCCTGGCTGCCGGTCAGGAACCAGACTTCCCCGTCGCTCATCTACTTCACCTTTCTCGTCACGAGTCGTTGCAGGACGATGAAGGCGAAGAGCAGGACACCGACGATGATCCGGGTCCAGGCCGCGTTCAGGTCACCCTGGAAAATGATGATTGTCTGGATGAGGCCGGTGACCAGCACGCCGAGCAGGGCGCCGAAGACGTAACCGGAGCCGCCGGTGAGCAGCACACCGCCGATGACGCAGGCGGCGATCGCGTCGAGCTCCAGGCCGTTGCCCTGCAGCGCCCAGCCGGACGTCGAGTTGATGCTGAACAGCACACCGCCGAGCGCCGCGCAGAAGCCGCTGAGGGTGTAGACGGCGATCCGGGTACGGCCCACCGGCAGGCCCATGAGCAGCGCGGAGTCGGCGTTGCCACCGATCGCGTAGACGTTGCGCCCGAACCGGGTCCAGGCCAGCACCGCCGCGGCGATCAGCACCGCGGCGAGCGCGACCAGGGCGACCGGCTTGGTGACCACGCCGTCGGCGAGCGGGATCCGGTACTCCGAGATCGCCTTCCACGTCTCGTCCCGGATCGGGATCGACGCCTGGTTGATGAAGAGCGCCAGGCCGCGGGCCAGGAACAGCCCGGCCAGGGTGGCGATGAACGGCTCCACCTTGAAGAAGTGGATCACCGCGCCCTGTCCGGCGCCGATCAGCGAGCCGAGCAGCAGTACCAGCACCAGCACGACGAGCGGCGGCCAGCCGCCCTGCAGCAGCGTGGCGGTCAGCGTGGTGGTCAGCGAGATCACCGCGCCGACCGAGAGGTCGATGCCGCCGGTCAGGATCACGAAGGTCATCCCGACCGTGACCACGAGCAGCACCGCGTTGTCCCGGAACAGGTTCACGATGACGCTGGGCTGGCCGAAGTTCTCGTACGTCGCCACCGCGCTGCTGTACATGATCACCAGCAGGGCGAGGGTCGCGAGGACCGGGATGTACCTGGTGTTGGGCCGGTAGACCCGGCGTCGCGGATTGATCGGCGAGTCCTTCTTGCCACCGGTCTCCGGAGTGACGTCGACAGTGGTCATCAGGCGGGAACCTCCGCTCGCACGGCGGGTTTCGGCTTCAGGCGGCCGAAGACCTTCTCCCGGAAGACCGGGGACTGGGACAGGCAGAGCGCGACCACGACGACGGCCTTGAACAGCAGCGTCGCCTCGGACGGCACGCCGATCGCCACCACCGTGACGGTCAGCGCCTGGATCAGGACCGCGCCGAGGACCGTGCCGGCGATCGAGAACCGGCCACCGATCAGGGCCGTGCCGCCGATCACCACGGCCAGGATCGCGTCCAGTTCGATCAGGTTGCCGGCCGAGATGCTGTCCGCGCTCTTGATGTTCGCGCTGTAGATGAGGCCGGCCAGGCCGGCGAAGCCACCGGAGACCACGTAGACCATCAGCGTGATCCGGCGGGCCCGGATGCCGGCCAGGCGGCTCGCCGTCGGGCTGCCGCCGACCGACTCCAGCAGCAGGCCCAGCGCGGTACGCCGGGTGAGCAGCGTGATGAGCACGATCGCCGCCACGGCGATCAGGAACGCCACCGGCAGCGCCAGGAAGAAGCCCGTGGCGATCGTCGCGTACGGGCCGGACTGCACGTTGATGATCTGACCGTCGGTGATCAGCTGGGCGATGCCCCGGCCGGCCACCATCAGGATCAGCGTCGCGATGATGGGCTGGATGCCGATCACCGCGACCAGCATGCCGTTCCAGAGGCCGGCCAGCAGCGACACCCCGATCGCCACCAGGATGATCAGCAGGACCGGGCCCACGCTGCTCTGGTCGCCGAGGTCGCTGATCAGCAGGCAGGCGACCGCGCCGGAGATCGCCATGACCGAGCCGACCGAGAGGTCGATGCCGCCGGTCGCGATCACCAGCGTCATGCCGAGCGCGACCAGCAGCAGCGGCGCGCTGCCCCGCAGGATGTCGATCAGGCTGCCGAAGAGGTGCCCGTCGCGGACCGTGACGAACTGGTTGGACGTGAACGCGTTGACGACCAGCAGCGCCACCAGGATCGCCGCCGGCCAGAACAACCTGTTCTTGAGGATGGATGTCATGAGGTCGCTCCGCTGGCGATGGTTTGCATGATGCGGTCGGCGTCGACGCCCGACGTGTTCTCCAGTTCCTCGACCAGCCGCCGGTCCCGGAGCACCTCGATCTTGTGGCTGAGCCGGAGGACCTCCTCCAGCTCGGCGCTGACGAAGAGCACCGCCATGCCGCCGTCGGAGAGCTCGGCGACCAGCTTCTGGATCTCCGCCTTGGCGCCCACGTCGATGCCCCGGGTGGGCTCGTCGATGATCAGCAGCCGCGGCTCGGTGATCAGCCAGCGGGCCAGCAGCACCTTCTGCTGGTTGCCGCCGGAGAGGTTGCGGACCTGGCGCTCCGGGTCGGCCGGGCGGATCTGCAGCGCCTTGATGTACTTCTCGACGAGCTCGTCCTGCTTGCGGCGCGGAATCGGCCGGGTCCAGCCACGGGACGCCTGCAGCGCCAGGATGATGTTCTCCCGGACGCTGAGCTCGCCGATGATGCCCTCGGTGCGGCGGTTCTCCGAGGAGAAGGCGATCCCCCGCTTCATCGCCACCTGCGGGTCGCGCAGGTTCGTCGCCTTGCCCTCGATGAGCAGCTCGCCCGTGTCGGGCTTGTCGGCGCCGAAGAGCAGCCGGGCCAGCTCGGTGCGGCCGGAGCCCAGCAGACCGGCCAGGCCGACCACCTCGCCGGCGTGGATGGTGAGGTCGAACGGCGCGATCGCCCCGGACCGGCCGAGCCCGCGGGCTTCCAGGATCGGCTCGGCGCCGGCCACCTTCTCCCGGGTGCGCCGGGCCTTGTCCTCCAGGGACTCCAGCGCCGCCAGCTCCTTGCCGATCATCTTCTCGACGAGGCGTACCTGGGGAAGCTCCTCGGTCTTGAACTCACCGATCAGCTGGCCGTTGCGCAGCACGGTGAGCCGGTCGGAGACCTCGTAGATCTGATCCAGGAAGTGCGAGACGAAGAGGATCGCCACACCGTCGTCCTTGAGCCGGCGCATGACCGCGAAGAGCTGCGCCACCTCGGAGGCGTCCAGGCTGGAGGTCGGCTCGTCCAGAATCAGGACCCGCGCCGAGATGTCCACCGCGCGGGCGATGGCGACCATCTGCTGGATCGCCAGGGAGTACGTGTTCAGCGGCGCCGACACGTCGATGTTCAGGTCGAGCCGGGCGAGCAGCTCGGCCGCGCGCTTGCGCATCAGGCCCCACTGGATCCGGCCGAACTTGCGCGGCTCGCGCCCGATGAAGATGTTCTCCGCCACCGAGAGGTTGGTGCAGAGGTTGACCTCCTGGTACACGGTGCTGATGCCGGCCTGCTGCGCCTGCAGCGGGCCGTTGATGTGCACCACCTCGCCGCCGAGCCGCACCTCGCCGCCGTCGATGGCGTACACCCCGGTCAGCACCTTGATCAGAGTGGACTTACCGGCGCCGTTCTCGCCCATGAGCGCATGGATCTCGCCCGGGAACAGCCGGAAATCGACGCCGTCGAGGGCGACGACGCCGGGGAAGACTTTTCGGATCCCGGTCATCTCGAGGACCGGGGACTGCTCGCCCATTCGTGCTCCACTTCGACGCTCCGCGGCGCCCCGGCCGGGCCGGCCGGGGCACCTGGCGGGATCGCTCAGTACTGGCGGGTGGGGAGGGCTTCCTTGGCCTGCTCCTGGGTGAAGGTGGTCTCCTCGGTGAGCACCCGGGCCGGGATCTCCTCACCGGCGTCGGCCTTCTTGACCAGGTCCATCAGCTGCGGGCCGAGGAGCGGGCTGCACTCGACGATGAAGTTGATCTTTCCGTCGGCCAGGGCCGTCATGCCGTCCTTGACCGCGTCCACCGTGATGATCTTGATGTCGGTGCCGGGCTTCTTGCCGGCCGCCTCGATCGCCTCGATGGCGCCGAGACCCATGTCGTCGTTGTGCGCGTAGAGCACGTCGATGTCCGGGGTGGACTGCAGGAAGGTCTCCATCACCGTCTTGCCGTCCGCGCGCTTGAAGTCACCGGTCTGCGACTTCACGATCTTGAAGTTCGGGTTCGCGGCGATCTTCTCCTGGAAGCCCTTCTGGCGGTCGAGCGCCGGGGCGGAGCCCGTGGTGCCCTGCAGCTCCACGATGTTGACCGGCTCGGTCTTGCCCTCGTACTCCTTGATCAGCCACTCGCCGGCCTTCTGGCCCTCGACGACGAAGTCCGAGCCGATGAAGGACTTGTAGAGCGAGGTGTCCTGCGAGTCCACCGCGCGGTCGGTCAGGATCACCGGGATGCCGGCGTCCTTGGCCTCCTGCAGCACCGCGTCCCAGCCGGAGGTGACCACCGGCGAGAAGGCGATGACGTCCACCTTCTGCGTGATGAAGTTGCGGATCGCGGTGATCTGGTTCTCCTGCTTACCCTGGGCGTCGGAGAACTGCAGGTCGATGCCGGCCGCGGTGGCCGACTCCTGGATGGACTTGGTGTTCGCGGTACGCCAGCCACTCTCGGCGCCGACCTGAGAGAACCCAAGGGTGATCTTGCCGTCATCGTTGCCCGACCCGCTGTCGGCACCGTCGCTGCCGCCACACCCCGCCAGCGTGGAGACGGCCAGAACGCCGGCCAGAGCAGCCGCGGACCAGTTCCTGCGCACCATAACCTCCCGAAACTGTTACCGTTCACAAATTGAGCAGCGGCAGGCAGACACGCCTTCACCGCAGAGATAATCGGTTCGCTGCGACCGCCGTCACAGCTTGCGTTTCGTGAGTGTTACCGTTCTCAACGTGGTCGTCAAGAGATCTCGATCTTTGTTTCAGCCAGATTGCAAGAACGCCGGTATCGCCCACGGTCATCGTCCGGTCACCTGCTAGATATCGTCCAATGGCGACATCAGCAGCGGCGCCGGGTCCGGAACCCGCAGCCCAGCAGCGATCCACGACCGAGCCGGCCCGCCCCCGTTCACGGCGCGAGACCCGGATCGGCAAGGAGCGCGGCACCGTCATGCGCGACGTCGCGAAACTGGCCGGGGTGTCCCACCAGACCGTCTCCCGGGTGATCAACGAACATCCGAACGTGCGCGCCGAGACCCGCGAACGCGTCCTGGCGGCGATGCGCTCGCTCAACTACCGCCGCAACCTGGCGGCACGCACCCTCGCCACCCGCGAGTCGCACACGCTCGGCATCATCGGTTTCGAGACCACCCTGTTCGGCCCGGAATCCATGCTCTACGGCATCGAGAGCGCGGCCCGGGCCGCCGGGTACCTGGTCAGCGTCGCCACCGTCCGGGACCTGGAGCACCGGCCCGTGCTGGAGGCCGTCGACCGGCTCGCCCAGCACGACGTCGACGGGATCATCGCGATCGCGCCCAAACCCTCCGTGCTCACCGCCCTGACCCACGCGCCCGCCGGGCTCGCCTGCGTCGCGGTCGGCGGAGCCTCCGGCTCCATGGAAGAGCCTTTCCCCACGGTACGGGTGGACAACACCGCCGGAGCACGCCTCGCCACCCGTCACCTGCTCGACCTCGGCCACACCACGGTCCACCACGTCGCCGGGCCGCCGGACTGGCCGGAGTCACAGGCCCGTGTGGAGGGCTGGCGCGAGACGCTCTACGCGGCCGGCGCCGTCGTCCCGCCGGTCACCTCCGGCTGGTGGGACGCGGCCGCCGGCTACGAGCAGGGCCGCCGCCTCGCCGCCGATCCGGCGGTCACCGCGATCTTCTGCGCCAACGACCGGATCGCCCTCGGCGTGCTGCGCGCCCTCCAGGAGGGTGGCCGCCGGGTGCCCGAGGAGGTGAGCGTCGTCGGCTTCGACGACATGCCCGACTCGGGATACTTCCTGCCCCCGCTCACCACCGTCCACCAGGACTTCGCCGAACTCGGCCGCCGGGCCCTCGCCCTGCTCCTGCGCCACCTCGGCCGGCCCGGCGCCGCCCCGCCGGAGGACGTGCTGATCGCGCCGTCCCTCGTCGCCCGGGCCAGCTCCACCCCGCCGATCCGGCTGCGGTGACTGTCCGAGATCTTCCACTAGCGTCGTGACCAGTGGCGATACGTCCCCGTACCGGTGACCGGACCGGGATTGCGGTCGATGGGCCGTTACAGTCCGAGAGGTGCTCAACGACGACACGACGCAGAGGCTCTGACCGATGGGCAGCGGATGGCTCGCCCCGCGCAACGGAAGGCCCGCCCCGGGCGGCGGAAGGCCCGGCTCGATGGGCCGCGGAGTTTTCGGCCGCCGGAGGAACCCTCGCCTGGCCGGCACCCTGCACATCCTGGACATCACGGGCCGTGAGGTCGCCGTGCCGCTGCGGGGCCGGGCGACGGTTCTCACCGCGGGCGGCACCGGCCTCACCGGGTACGGGGAGGTCTGGGCCGTCCACACCGCGGCCGCGACGGCGGACACCAGCTTGATGATCAGTTACGGACGCGACGGGTCCGCGGGCGACCGTGCCTCGGGGCTGTGCGCGGCCGGCGAGACCGTGATCCTCGGCGGGCTGGCCTTCACATGGCGTCACCCGCCAGCCATGATCACAGCGCCCGCCATGCCGGCCGCTCTCACCATGCCGGCCATTCCCGCCGCCGCCATGCCCACCACTCCCGCCGCCGTGCCCGCCGCTCCCGCCGCCGCCACTCCCGCCGCCGCCGTGCCCGCCGCTCCCGCCGCGATCTAGGCAACCTACGGCTGCCACCGGGCCGGCAGCGCTTGATCACATGTGTCGGCTACGGCTGAGCGACCCGAGCCGTCGCTGGCACACCTCATCCAGCCCCGATTCCATGACTGAACGACGGCTCGCAGACCCGAGCCGTAGCTGAGGCAGGTCATCCGGCCGGCCCGCCGCCTCTCCGCGCTCCGACCCGCGTCGGGAGCACACGATGCGGCTCCGGCGCGTGGACGAGAGCACGCCTAAGCCGTGCGTGTGCCCGTGTCCCGGCCCTGGCACGGGTGGGAGCTCACGACGGCGTTGTGTGCGCTTTCACCACTCCTCGGCCGCCGATCTGGGCAACCTACGAATGCCACGCGGGCACCGCTTGCCGAGATAGCGGAAACGCGCCGACCGCCGCCGCTCCTCCGCGCGATCCAGGCGCGTTGTGCCCGCCTGGCAGCCCTGACACGCCTGGATTGCGGACGAGGGCTTACTGCCGCTCAGGCCTTCGGGTTGCCGTAGTAGGCGCCCGGGCCGTGCTTGCGCTTGAAGTGACGCTCCTGCAGGTGCTGCGGGATGCTCGCCGCCGGATTGAGCGCCAGCGTCTTCAGCGCCATCTCCGCCACCGCCTCGCAGATGATGCCGTGCTGCACCGACTTGATCGGGTCGGCGCCCCACGTGAACGGGCCGTGGTTGGCGACCAGCGCGGCCGGCATCGCGGCGGCCGCCTCGTCGTCGCCGATCGTCTCGACGATGACCCGGCCGGTGTTCAGCTCGTAGTCGGTGGCGCACTCGGCGGCGGTCAGGCCGCGGGTGACCGGGATCGGGCCGTTGAACGTGTCGGCGTGCGTGGTGCCGAGCAGCGGGATGTCCAGCCCGGCCTGCGCGAACGCGACAGCGTTGGTGGAGTGGGTGTGTGTGACGCCGCCGATCGAGGGCCACGCCAGGTAGAACGCCCGGTGCGACTCGCTGTCCACGGACGGGCGCAGGTCGCCGGCGAGCACCTTGCCGGTCGCGAGGTCGACGGGAACGAGGTGGTCCTCGGTCAGCTCGTCGTAGGCGACCCCGGACGGCTTGATCAGGTAGAGCCCGGCCTCACGGTCGATGCCGCTGACGTTGCCCCAGGTCAGCTGGGCGAGCCCGGCCTCCGGGATCATCTTGTTGGCCCGCAGCACGGCCCGGCGCAGCGCCTTCGAACCGTAAGTCACGTCGTCTCCCCACAAGCCCGCGAATGTTAGCGCTCACCCTAACCGACCCGAGCGATCACCTGACAAGGGCCGGAAACGCTGAGTTAACGCCAACACGGCTGATCCGCGCGAAGGGACCGGCGTGCCCCGGCTCGGCACCGGGGCACGCCCTCACCGTTGGCTCAGCGGAGAACCCGCTTGTCCGGGCGCAGCGACTCGGGCAGCGCGATGGTGATCCACTCGTTGTTGTCGGCGACACCGGCGGTGCGGCCGGTGGAGAACGGGAAGTTGTTGTCGTTCAGCACGGCGATGGCCTTCTCGTCCAGGATCACCACGTCCTCGATGGTCTGGAACGGGAAGGTGAACGTGGTGCCGAAACCGCCCAGCTTGCGCGGGTTGGCGATGTTCATCAGGTCGACCACGAGCTTCTTGGCGAGCGTGCCGTCGGAGCGCTTGGTGGCCAGGTAGATCTTCTTGTGCACGGCGGTGGCGCCCTGGCCGCCGTCCCGCTCGATGATCAGGAAGCGGTTCCTGTCGACGGCGATCGCGTCGCCGATGGCGTGCGACGGCGCGTCGAGCTGGTAGACGTACCGCTTGCCGGTGTACTTGCGGGTGCGCAGGTCGAACTCGTTGAGCCGCAGCTGCCCGGCGGCGTCACCGGCGACGGTGCCCTCCAGCAGCGGGTAGAGGTAACGGCCGTCGGGCGACGCGGCCATGCCCTCGAAGCCCTTGCTGCCGCCCAGGGTCGCGGGCACGCCGGTCCGGGCCGCGGTCTCCGGCGCGACCACGCCGTCGAGCGGCGCGGGGGCGGCGAGCAGACGCCCGGCACGGTCGAAGTGCAGCAGGTACGGGCCGAACTCGTCACCGATCCAGTACGAGCCGTCCTTCGCCTTGACGATCGACTCCACGTCGAAGTCGGATCCGGTCAGGACCCGGTCCGAGCGGGTCAGCTTCCACGGCACGAAGCCGTTCGGGTCGGTCAGGTTGACGCCGCCGAGCACGTCCACCGTGTTGCTCCGGAACGCCGGCGCCAGGCGCTGGATGCGGAGCAGGAAGTCACCCGAGTTGGCCTGGTTGCCGTACCCGTTGTCGGAGAGCACGTCGAACGTGCCGTCGCCGTTGTCGGCGATGCCGGAGAAGCCCTGCACCGGCTGGTCCGCGAAGGGCGCCGTGAAGCCGTTCAGGTTGCCGGTGACCAGGCTGCCGGACGGCTCGCTGCCCGGCACGAACGTTCCGGCGGGCAGCGAGGCCCAGGCGGTCAGGGTCGGCGTGGTGACCTTGGTGTGGTGGCTGCCGGCCACCGAGGCGGTGCCGGCCAGGGTCACGGTGAGCGCGACCACGCCGGCGGTCGCCAGCGCACGGTTAACGATCTTTCCCATGTGGCCGGACGATAGGGACCACGAGTGAACCCCGCTTCACTTCCGGCTGGCCGACGACCGTCGCGACCGTGACGCCTTCTTCTGCGGCGCCGCGTCGTGCCGGGACAGCGAGGTCACCTCGGGCAGGCCGTGCGCGGTGGCCAGCCCGTCCGCCTGATGGATCAGGTGCCCCTCGTCGACCATGTCCGCGATCAGCGTGGTGAGCCGGGCGTCCACCTCGGGTGATCGGCGCGCGGCCCAGCCGTAGAGCCGGCCGGTGGCGGCGAGCAGCTGGTCCACGGTGAGCACACCGCCGTCGTGGACCAGGTGTTCCAGGGCCACCCGCAGCTCGCTGTCGGCGATCTGGTCGGCCTTGCGGGCCACGTCCTCGGCCCGGAACCGGACCATCGGCACGAGCTGGTCGGGGTCGCTCAGGAACGTGCCGTCCCAGGCCAGCCCGGCGTCGATGATCGCCTCCTCGATGGCCGCCCTCGCCTGCTTGGTGATCCGGGCGAGACCCCACTGCTCCCGCATCCGCTGCAGCGCGATCGTGATGTGCACGGGTCCTTCCACCTGCGCCAGCTGCCGCACGGCGTCGGTCAGCTGCAGGCGGGTGTCCGGGTCGGTCAGTCCGGCGCCGGCCGGGAGGGGCGTCAACTGCGCCTTCTGGTACGGGATCGCCCACTGCTCGCTCAGATGTGCGGCGACCGGGTGCTCCGCCGCGACCGGCTCGGTCACGGCGACCGGCTCCGGCTGCTCGTGGTACTCGGGCTCGTAGGGCTGCTCCTGCCCGGGGACCGGGTGCATGTCGACCGGGTCGATCTCGGCCCGGTGCAGCTGCTCGAAGATCGCCGGGACCACGACGTGCTCGTAGTCGCTGACCGCGGCCACCACGTCGGGCTGTCCCTCGAACGCCTCGGCCTCCCGATCCATGTCCTTCACCCCGGCGAGGTAGGCGCCCGCCTCGTCGACCAGGTAGTCGGCGGCCAGGTACCACGGCTCCGGGCCGGCCGGCTCGTCGTACTGGTAGACCGGTCCGGCCGCGGCCGCCGCCTGTTCCGCGGTGATCTCGACGGTGACCTCACCGCGCTCGGTTTCCGCGTAGACCTCCGGCTCGGCAACCGCGTAGACCTCCGGCTCGGACTGTGCGTAGATCTCGGCGAACGCCTCGGCGAAGGCCTCCTCCTCGGCATCGGCCTCGGCGAAGACCCCGGCCAGTCCGTCGTCGGCCAGCGGCTCGATCGACTCCAGCGACTCGATCGGCTCGTCCCCGGCGGCCTCCGCCACCGGGCTCTCGTCGCCGGTCAGCTCGGGCGCCGGTTCGGCGGGGTATTCGGCGAGGGCCTCCTCGATGGCGATCCGGAGCCGCTGCTCCTCGTGTTCGCGGTCCAGGTACCAGGCGGTGCCCCAGATCCGGTGCAGTCGCCAGCCCAGCCCCTGCAGGACCTGCTCACGCAGGCGGTCCCGGTCCCGGGCGGCGGGCGCGGAATCGTACGTGGTGCCGTCGCACTCGATGCCGAGAACGTCGGGGGCGGTGCGCCGGGACGAGAGGCGGACCGCCAGGTCGACCCGGAAAGCACCGGTGCCGACCCGGGTCCGCACGTGATAGCCCCAGGCGGCGATCACGTCCCGTACCGAGTCCTCGAACGGCGTCTGCGCGTCGGCCGCCGGATCCGTCAGCTCCAGCGCGTCCGCACCGCGTACCGCATAGTCCAGATAGCCGGCGAGATGCCGCAGATGCTCGCGTCCCGCCAGGTCCCGGCCGCGCACCGAGGAGACCACCTCGAGGCGGCGGGCCGCGCGGGTCGTCGCGACGTTGAGCCGCCGCCACCCGTCCGGGCCGTCCAGCCCGCCGAGGTCGGTGCCGATCGCCAGGATCATCACGTCCCGCTCGTCGCCCTGCACCGCGTCGAGGTCCTTCACGAAGAAGCCGCGCAGCCGGTCGTCGTCCGGTGAGCCGACCATGTCGGCGACCGCGGCCTCGATCTCCCAGCGCAGCTCCGGCGTACAGGTGACCACACCGAGCGTCCGGTCCGGGCGGGTGACCAGGTGGTGCGCGACGCGGCTGGCGACCTCCTCGGCGAGCGACTCGTCGCCGTCGGCGCCGAACAGCTGCACACCGGAGTCCGGGCCGGCCGGCGCGGCGGCCGGGAACGTGTTGAGCTGTCCCGCGTAGAAGCTGTGGTTGGCGAACGCGATGAGCGACTCGTGCCGGCTGCGGTAGTGCGTGGTCAGGTCCAGCACCGGGAACGCGCCACAGTGGATGGCCAGGCCGAGGATGGACTGGCCGTCGCCGCCGGGCAGCGGCGCCGCGCCGAGCTGCCGGTCGTCACCCACCACGATCATCGAGCTGGCCCGGTACGCGCAGGTGATCGCGTCCGGGACCGGCACCCGGGACGCCTCGTCGACGATCACGACGTCGAAGTAGAGGTCGGACGGGATCAGCCGGCTCACGTCGGCCGGGATGGTCAGCATGCACGGCTTCACCGCGAAGGTGGCGTTGCGGGTCTCGGCGAGCAGGTCCCGGACCGGCGGGCGGCGGCCCTGCTGAGCGGCCGCGGCCCGCAGCACCGCGGCCTCGGCGACCGCCGTGCCGGACGGCTGCATCCCGTCGACAGCGTTCATCACGTCGGCGGCCGCGGCCCGTTCCAGCAGCGTGTCCCAGAGCCGGAACTCACGGATCAGCCGGTCCCGGGACGCCGCGTCGAGCGGGGGCAGCCGCTCGTCCTCGCGGATGATCATGTCGGCCCAGGACTGGAACAGCGCCCGACCGAGGACCGGCAGCAGCTGGTCGACGGCCAGGTCCCCGTGCGCGCAGAACTCCACGACCGGGTCCAGGCCGTGCTCGCCGAGCACCGCGCGCGCCGCCTGGTAGTCGAACCACTCCTGCTGGCCGTGGTTGTCCCCGAGCAGATCGGTGATCAGCTTCCGGGCGGTCTCGTAGTCGTCGAGGGTGGCGGTCAGCGACGGGTGCCGCCGCGGGGCGAAGGCACGCAGGATCCAGTCGCGGGCGGCCTGCCACTCGGCAACCCGGGACGGCAGCGCGTCGGTGGGGCGCACCTCGGCGAGGGCGGCCGCCTGCTCACGCGTGAACGCGATGTCGGCGCCGGCCCGTACCCGGCGAGCCTCCGACGCCCAGGACATCGCCGTGGCCAGGGCGTCCACGTCGGTCTGGGTGCCGCGGTAGAGCGGTCCGAGCACGTCGGCGTACTCGGCGGCGTTCGCGGAGAGCGCGGCCGCCGCGTCCGAGGCGGACTCCCGGAGCAGGCCGATCGCGGCCGACTCGGCGAGCGTGAAGTCCCGCCCGGCCGCCGTGCTGTACGCCTGGACCAGGTCGGCGGCGGCGGTGAGCGGCTCCACGTGCGCCCGCAGCCAGGTGACGGCGTCGTGGATCGGCCCCGCCGCGAGCTGCGGCCGGGGCGCCGGTTCCGGCGGCGTGCGCAGCGCCGCGGTGAACCTGTCGAACTCCTTGCGCGCCTCGGTGACGATCCGGATGATCGCGCTGTTCGGGGTCGGCGCGCAGACCCGCTCGATGACGCCCGGCAGGGCCTCCGGCGGGGTGATCCGCAGCGCCTCCTCGGCGGTCTTCAGCGCCTCCTGGATCGCGTCGAAGTCGGTGTCCAGGTGCCGCCAGTGGCTGCCCAGGTTCCGCGCGTACTCCTGCTCGGCCCGCTCCAGCTCGCGGATCGACCGCTTCCAGGCGGCCGCCGCGGCGAGGTTGGCGACCGCGTCCGACCGTTTCACGTCGGTGCGGGCGATGCCGGCCGCGATCCGCTTGTCCCGCCGGTACGGCGCCCGCAGCTTGCGCATCCCCCGGTGCTGGGTGGCGAACCGCTCGGCGAGCTCGTCCACCGGCTCCACCAGCGCCGAGTCGTTGAAGTGCTCCCGCGCCCGTGACTCGGCGGCCTTCACCACGTCGACCGCCCGCTGCAGCACCCGGGCGGCGGCCCGCGCGGACGCCATCCCGGTCGTGTCGAACCAGGTCGGCTCCGGTTTGTCCGGCCGGTTCAGCAGGTCGACGATCGCGGCGACCCGGCCGATGTCGGTGAACGCGACCACGTTCGGCAGGCCGAGCCGGGCGGTGACCCGGTCCAGGCTGTGCTGGTGCTGCTCCAGCCGGTCCGCCTCCTCGGCGAACCGGCGGGCCAGGCCACGGGCCTGCGCCGAGGTCAGCGGCAGCAGCTCGACCGGCGGCGGGTTCAGGTGCACGAGCGTCGGCACGACCGGCAGCTTCGCCGGCATGGGCAGCGCCGACCAGGTGACGCCGGCCTTCGCGCGGACCGCCTCCTCCGCCCGGTGCAGCGACCGCAGGTGGGTGACCAGGCTCTCCGCGGCCTTCGCGACGGTTTCCAGGCTGTCCAGGGTGAGCCACTCGTCGGGCACCTCGGCGGGCCGGCGGGCGGCGTGGCCGACAAGCGTGGTCAGCGTGATCGCGTCGGACAGGGCCTGCGCGTCGAAGACGGCCGCGAGCCGGTCGCTGGCGACCGCCTCGGCCAGGTGCTCCAGGGCGGCCTGTGCCTGGTGCAGGCGGGCGTCCAGGCGGTTGCGGTCGATCACGTCCCGCCAGAGGAAGTCGTCGCCCTCCAGCGCCGGCCGCCAGGCGCGGCCCAGGCTCGCGGCGGCGTCCCGGACGCGCTGCAGCGACTGCGTGGTCAGCGGCACCGGCAGCGCGGACGGCACCGGCCCGGCCGGGAGATCGGTCATCTGCGCGCACATGCCGAGCACGTCGTGCAGCCGGTGACCGAGCGGCTCGCGGACCTCGTTCATCGCTTCCGCGTACGCGTTCAAGCGGATCCGGTGTTGCCGCAACTCCTCGCGCTCGTCGGTGGAGAGACTGGGCGGCGGCAGCGGGATGAAGTCGAGCGCGGCGGCCAGCGTGCCGGCGACCTGGAGCCGGCCGATCCGGTCGCTGTGCAGCTCCAGGAGGTAGTCGTCGAGGCCGACCCGCCCGAGCCGCTCCTTCACCGCGTCCAGCGCGGCGGCCTTCTCGGAGACGAGCAGGACCCGTTTCCCGGCGTGGATCAGGCAGGCGATCATGTTCGCCACGGTCTGGGTCTTGCCGGTGCCGGGCGCGCCCCGCAGCACGAACGTGCGGCCGTCCACCGCCGCCGCGATCGCGGACCGCTGGGCGGCGTCGGCGTCCAGGACCAGCGGAACGTCGTCCGGCGCGGCCAGCTCGTCGATGCGGCGCACCGGTACGGGTTCGAAACGCAACGCGTCCGGCTGGGCGAGCGGGTCGGTCGCGAGGGCACGGATCACCGGGTGGGCGAGGATCTGCCGCTCGTTCTCGACCAGGTCGGTGTACATCACCTCACGCTGCACGTCGAAGCGGGACAGCAGCACGGCCTCGTCGGAGTGCCAGTCCGGATGCTCGCTGATCGCGGCGTCGAGGCGGGCCCAGAACACGGTCAGGTCCAGCCCGGCGATGCTGTTCACGGTGGGCAGCTCGATCCCGTACGTCCGGAGCCGCACCGCCAGCGCCGGGTTCACGATCGGGTCGTCCGGACGGGCCCGCAGCCGCGGGTAGTCGAGCGGGTCCGGGCAGACCAGCTCGACCGGCAGGAGCAGGATCGGGCTGGCGAACTGCTGGCCGCCGTCCTGCCAGTGCAGCGATCCGAGCGCCAGGTAGAGCGCGGAGATGCCCTGCTCGTACTGGTCACGGCGGGCCGTGCGGCGCAGCGCGTGCAGCGTCGCGTCCATGTCCGCGTCGATCATCTCGGTCTGGAAGACGTTCGCGGCGCGTGGCCGCGGGCCCTCGGCCTGCTCCTCGATCCCGAGGAAGCCGCACTCCCGGCCCTGTTGAAGAGCCTCGATGATGGTACGGGGGGTGGGGCTCACGATCGCCACGACGCCCGCCCCCGACGGATCCACGTCGATCAGCGGATTGCTGCCGGTGAAATCCAGCAGACCGGCACGCCAGGACTCCAGCACTCCGCGAACCCGCGCATCCGGCCGTCCGGTCAGCCCGTCAGCATCATCCCACCGCATTGGAACATTCCAGCAAGGCAAGGTGGGTCACCGTGGCGATTTTCCGGGTTAATACGACGTTCCGGACGTCAACCTATCGAATTCGGCCTGTCGAAGAAAGGGCTGGACGTGCTCAGCCCGCCACAAACGCCCACAAACAGAACAATAACGACAGCCAATCGACCTCGGGCGTGGCGCACCCTCCACCGCCGTCCGCCCCCGGACGCCAGCCGTAGCGGAAGCAGGTAATCCGAGCCCATGACCTGCCTGGGCTACGGCTCGGACCACCCAGCCGTAGCTCAGGCAGGTCATCCGCGCCCGTGACGTGCCTCAGCTACGGCTCGGACCACTCAGCCGTAGCTCAGGCCTGTGATCATGGCCAATAACCGGCGTGGACTACGGCTCGCACCACCCAGCCGTAGCCCAAACAGGCAAACCACGCCCACGACCTGCCTCAGCTACGGCTCACACCACTCAGCCGTAGCTCAGGCCTGTGATCATGGCCGATGACCTGCGTGGGCTACGGCTCGGCTTCGTGCGTGGACCACGGCTGCCGGAAAGCGGCGAGCCGGCCGGCCTTGCGAGTTGAGTCAGGGTGCGAACAGGCGCGCTGCGGACCGCTCAGGGTGGGGGTTCGGGTCAGTCCCAGATCGGGACCCACCACTGCCAGTCCGCCGGCGCCAGCGGCCAGCCGGGATCGGGACGCCAGCCGTCGGGCGGGTACCAGCCGTCCGGCGGGACCGGCCAGCCCGGCGGGACCACGAACTTGATGCCGGTCGGGGCGCCGGGGATGGGCGGGTGCGGGTTCGGCTCGGGGGCCGGGGAGACCGGCGCGGCGCCGGAGCGGCGGGCCGGGTTGCTCTTCACCACGGCGGCCAGGGCGGGGATCACCGTGGTCTCGGCGATCTCCGCACCGGTCGGGGCGGGGCTCACCGGTCTGCCGAACGAGTCCGCCGATCCGGTGTCGCCGAGCGCCGGCGCCCCGGAGGACGGCACGGCCGACAGGGGCGAAGCCGGCATCGGCGCCAGCGACCCGGCAGCGGACGACGCGGCCCGACCCGACGCGGCCTGACCCGCCGTGAGCTGACCCGATGCCGACTGACCCGCCGCGGGCTGCCCCGACGTGGGCCGCGACGACGCCGGCACGGACGACGCCGGCGCGATCGAGCCGGACAGCGACCCCGGCAGCGACGAGGCCGGCGTGGGCGAACCCGGCAGAGCGCCCGACAACGACGGCGACGACGAACCCGGCAAAGCGCCCGAAGACGGCGACATCGGCGAACCGGGCAGAGCGTCCGGGGACGACGGCGTGGACGATCCCGGCCGCGTGCCAGGCGGGGGCGAGTCGGCGAGCGATGTCCCGGAGAGGGGCGGGGAGGACGGGCGGGACGCCGCGTCGTCGCCGGACTGGTCCAGGCGCGGGGCAGTGCTGCCCGGCAGGGACCCGGTGGACGGCAGGGTCGGCAGCGCCGAGGCGCTCGGCACGGCCCAGGCCGGCACGCCGGTGCTCGGTTTGGCCCAGCTGGGCACGGCGTCACCCGGCGCAGCCCAGCTCGGTATCGCTTCGCCTCCGGCGTTCCAGTTCTGGCCCGGTTCGCCGGCGGTCCAGCCCTGGCCCGGCTCGCTGGACGCGGCCCAGCTCGGCACGGTCTCCCCCGGTGCGGCCCAGCTCGGCACGGCCGTTCCCGGCTCGCTGCCCGCCGGACGCACCGGCAGACCGTCACCCGCGGAACCGCGCCCGAGCCCGCCGTCACGCCCCGGCCCGCCGCCGGACGTCGCGTCCCGGCCGAACCCCGCATCGTGGCCGGAACCGGCATCACGAGCGGAACCCGCATCACGGCCGGAATTCGCATCACGGCCGAAGCTCGCGTCGCGGCTCAGGCCGGCGTCCCGCTTCGGGCTGTTGTCGATGGCGGGGCGGCCCAGGCCCGCGTCGCTGGCGATGCCGAGCCTCAGGCCGGACTCCCCCGCGGACCAGCCGGAGGTCGTCTCGCTCGAACCGCCGGGCGTCCAGCCCTGCGTCTCGTCCCGGGTGGCCCAGCTCGGCACCGCCTCACCGGGCTGCGACCAGGACGGCGCGATCCCACCGGCAGCGCCCGGCACCGCGTCGGCCGCCGGCGACCAGGACGGCGCGGGGTCGCCCGGCTGCGACCAGGACGGCGCGATGCCGCCGGGTGAACCCGGCGCGCTACCACCGGCCGGGCCCGGGGCGGGGTCGCCGGGCTGGGACCGGGTGGGTGCCGGGTCGCCGGGCTGGGACCGGGTGGGTGCCGGGTCGCCGGGCTGGGACCAGGTGGGTGCGATGCCCCCGGCCGGACCGGGCGCCGCGCCTGGAGTGGCCGGTCCCGTGGAGGTCGCGCCGGACGCGGGTGCACCCGCCGCGGCCCAGCCGGGGGTCGACGATGCCGGAAAGCCGGGGGCTGCCGGGTCCGGGGCGTCCGGGGACGGTGCCCCCGCGTACCCGGAAGGCGCCGCGACCGGGTCGCCGAAGCCTGCGGGCACGGCGGAGTAGCCGGAGGACGCCGCGGCCGCGTACCCGGAAGGGGCCGCCGGGAAGCCGGCGGTGGACGACGAAGCGGCAGGGAACGGCGCGGGGGCAGCCGGGGTGGCCGGGAATCCGGTCGTGGACTGCTTGCCCTGCCAGGCCTCGGGGAGGTCCTGCACCCGGGCGATGTAGAGCATCACGCTGGCCTCGCCGGCGTTGCCCTTCACGATGGCCCGGGCCGCGGTCAGCAGGCCCTGCTCGGAGAGGTGACGCAGGGTGGGCAGCAGCTCGCCGCTCATCTTCGGGCTCAGATCGCCGACCCGGGCGTCGCCGATGCGCACCTCGACGAGGTGGTCGGCCATCTCGTGCAGAGTCACGTACGCCCAGCACTCGCCCTCGGGACGCAGCAGCGGGCGGAGCACGTCGAGGAACTGCTGCTGGCCGTTGACCTGGACGGCGGAGCCGGACGGCAGGAGCCGGTGCTCGGCGCGCGGCGGGTCGTTCGCCGGGAACAGCATGTGCGGCTCGGCGAGGTCGAGCCGGATGGTGCCGACGAAGGCGGGCGGGCGGCCGTCGTACTCGCCCCACTCGCGGCCGTGGATCTGGGCGTTGACCTCGGGCACCAGGCCACGCTTGGTGAGCTCGGTGAGCACCTTGACGTATCGGGCGGCCTCCGGCCGGGGCAGATGCCCGAGCAGGCTGGAGTCGGACCAGACGCCGACCGCGTTCCGGTCGTGGCGGTTGTTGCGGTCGGGTATCAGCTGCAGGGGAACGGTTATGTCGGTGCCCTGGGGGTTGAAGTCAGAGCCGAAGAGAGCACGTATCGCTTTCGCGTAGTGCGTCTCGCCGACCACCTCGGCACTTGCCCAGCCTGCTTGTCCCCAGAGTTGGAACCGATTCGCCACACGGGAACGCTAGTGTCTGCTTTCCGTCAGTGACCTCGTCCGTACGGACGAGTGCGATCAACCGTACGTTCCGTATCGCGATCAACCGCGCCGCGCGACCGAATCATCGTTCAGGATCCGGCAAATCGTCAACAATCACACAGAGTGACCAGGGTACGGGGTGCGGGTCCCGCCGAGAACGGGACCCGGTGACCCGTACCCGAATGATCAGGAACGGACAGCGGGCAGATCGCCCACCTTGACCACCATCTTGCCGGTGTTGTCCCCGCGAAGGACGCCGAGGAACGCCTCGGGCGCGTTCTCGATGCCCTCGACGAGGGTTTCACGGGCGGAGATCCGGCCCTCGCGCAGCCAGCCGCCGACCTCGGCGAGGAAGTCGGGCATCCGGTGGTTGTGGTTGCCGACGATGAATCCGCGCAGGTTGATCTCCTTGCCGATGGCGAGGGCGAGGTTGCGCGGGGCGGACGGAGCACCGACCTCGTTGTACTGCGCGATCGCGCCGCACATCGCCACGCGTCCGTATTTGTTCAGCTCGGAGATCGCCGCCTCCAGGTGGTCGCCGCCGACGTTGTCGAAGTAGACGTCGATGCCGTCCGGCGCGGCGGCGCGCAGCTGCTCGCGCACCGGAGCGTCCTTGTAGTTGAACGCCGCGTCGAAACCGAGGTCCTCGACCAGGTGGCGGGCCTTCTCCGCGGAGCCGGCGCTGCCGATCACACGCTTCGCTCCGCGAAGCTTGGCGATCTGGCCGACCACGCTGCCCACGGCGCCCGCGGCGCCGGAGACGAAGACCGTGTCACCCTCCTTGAACTGCGCGATGTCCAAAAGGCCGACGTACCCGGTGAGGCCCGTCATGCCGAGCAGACCGAGGTACGCGGAGAGCGTCGGCGCCGCGGCCGGGTCCACCACACGCACCCGGTTCGCGTCCGCCACCGCGTACTCCCGCCAGCCGAGACCGTGCGCCACGACGGCGCCGACCGGAACCGCGGAAGCGTTCGACGCGACCACCTCGCCGACCGCGGCGCCGTCCAGCGGAGCGCCGAGCACGAACGGCGGGACGTAGGACTTGACGTCGTTCATCCGGCCTCGCATGTACGGGTCGACCGACATGTAGACGTTTCGGATCAGCACCTGGCCGTCCCCGGGCACCGGCGTCCCGATGTCGACGATCTCGAAGTTCTCGGCGGTGGGCCAGCCGGTGGGACGGGACGCGAGGCGGATCTCTTTCACGAGGACTCCCCAATCGGAAACGGGCTGTCGTTGCTTCTCGACAGTATGTCGAAAAAGTCGACGCCGTGTCGACTCCGGTTTGTTAGCCGCGTTACGGTGAGTGCATGAACGCACCGGGAAGGCGTCGCGGGCCCAGCAAGGGCGACCGGCGCGAGCAGGCGATCCTGGAAACTGCCCGGACGCTGCTGGCGAGCAAACCGCTCGCCGACATCACCATCGACGACCTCGCCGCCGGTGCGGAGATCTCCCGGTCGAGCTTCTACTTCTACTTCGACTCGAAACTGGCCGTCGTCGTCGCCCTGCTGCACGGCCTCACCGGTGAGCTGCTCGCCGACGCGGGCCCGTGGCTGGACGGCACCGGACCGGACGAGGAGTCGCTGCGCACCTCGCTTGCCGGTCTCGCGACGCTCTGGCGCAGCCACGGCCGCCTGCTCACCGGCGCGCTCGCCGCCGCACCGGGCTGCCCGCCGATCGCCCAGTGGCGGGCCGGGCTGCGCGAGGCGCACGTCAGCCGGCTGGCCGCGCGCATCGAACGGGATCGCGCCGCCGGGCTCGCTCCGGAGGGACCGGCGCCCGCGGTCCTGGCCGGGATGATCGACGACCTGCGACTGGCCACGTTCGTCGGCGCGGCGGACCCGGACGAGATCATCGAGGACCTGGTCACCGTCGAGCTGCGGATGCTCTACGGGGATTTGCCGATTCGGCGGTCCGGCGGCTGATTCAGGGGGCACGCTGGGGTCATGCGTATCGGTGTCATTGGGGCAGGTCAGCTCGGCGGCACTCTCGCGACCTGGTGCGCCGAGAGCGGGCATGACGTGGCGGTCACGTCCCGGCACCCGGAGCGGCTGCGCGAGCAGGTGGACCGGATGAACGGGAAGCTGCGCGTCATGTCGGTCCCGCAGGCCGCGGCATTCGGCGAAGTGGTGATCTTCGCGCCGAACTGGTCCGGGGCGAAGGAGGCCGTCGACGTGACCAGGAGCGCCCTGGAGGGCAAGGTCGTCATCGACGTCACCAACCCGGCGGACGGCGCGCCCGTCGCGGCCGGCCCCGGCGGCGCCGCCACCGGCAGCCACCTCACCGGCGCCAGCATCAAGGACCCGATCCTCGTCGCCGCCGCGATCAACGGCCCGCCGAGCGAGGCCGCCGACCGGATGCTCTCCCACGCCGGCGGGAAGAGCGGCCTGGAGACACTCATCGAATGGGCGCCCGGCGCACACTGGGTGAAGGCGTTCAACACCATCCCCACCGACGTGCTGAGCCGGCGGCGCGGGCACGACCCGCTGCTCGCCGAGTTCGTCTGCACCGATGAGCGGGACGCCCGCGAGGCCGCCTGCCGGATCATCCGTGACCTGGGGTTCGCGCCGTTCTACGCCGGCGGGGCGAAGGCGGCCCGGCTCACCGAGACGGGTGGGCCGCTGCAGTCGCGCGAGGTGGACGTCCGGGACGCCACCGACGCCCTCGCCGAGGCCCTGGCGGCGCTGCGCTGAGACGGGTGTTCGCCCGGCCACGCCGGGGGCGGGGCCTACACTCCCGCCATGCCGGAGATCGTCGAGCTGCTCGCCTCGCCCGTGCACCGCTTCGAGGGGCGCCCGTCCGACGGGCCGGCGCCCGCGCCGCCGGGCGAGCTGGTCCCCGAGATCCGCGTCCGGGCCGGGCTCGGGATCACCGGGGATCGCTACTTCAACCACCCGGCACACCGGGACGCGAGCGTCACTGTCATCGCCGGTGAGTCGCTGCCGCCGGGTGCCGGGTTGACCCGGGTACGCCGCAACATCCTGGTCACCGGGATCGCCGTGGACGACCTGGTCGGGTCGGTGCTGAGCCTCGACTCGGGTTCCGGACCGGTGCTGTTGCGGGCGCGCCGGCGGGCCAACCCGTGCGCGTGGATGGACGTGACAGTCGGTCCGGGCGCGTTCCGGGCGCTGCGCGGCAAGGGCGGGATCCGCTGCGTGCCGCTCAACGACGGAGTTCTGCGCGTCGGGCCGGTGGTGGTGGCCGTGCTCGAGGATCAGGCCAGCTCCGGCTGACGGTCCCGCCGCTCGTCCTCGGACGCTCGCGCCCGCGACACCCAGTTGGACGGCAGGTCCTCCTCGCGGCGGCGCAGCCACGCGGCGTGCGTGTCGCGGGTGGTGGGCGGGGTCGAGGTCCCGATGCTCATGCTCATGACGACTCCCGTCGGGTTGATCAGCTAAGTGCCTCGTTGATCGGCCGCCGCCGACCGGACCGCAGGGAAACCCGTTTCCGCACCCACTCCGCTACCGGGTTGCCACGGAGCATGACGGCGACTAACGTACAACCACATGGTTGTAGGTTTTGTCGCCGAGGCGGACGCGGACCGCGTCTTCCACGCCCTCGCGGACGCCACCCGGCGGGACATCCTCACCAAGGTGATCCGTTCCGGACAGTCCGTCTCGGAACTCGCTCGGCAATATCCGATCAGTTTCGCCGCGGTGCAGAAACATGTCGCGGTGCTGGAGCGGGCCGCCCTCGTCAGCAAGACCCGGCGCGGGCGGGAGCAGATCGTGCACGGAGAGGTCACGGCACTACGCCGGGTGGCGCTCCTGCTTGATGCGTACGAAGCGATCTGGCGGCACCGCGCCGGCCGGATCGCCGAGATCGTCAACGACGACTGAGGGGAGACCGGCCATGCCGGTGATCAGCTCGACCAAGGACGTGGACACACTCACCATGACGTTCGTCGCCGAGTTCGAGGCGACGGTGGAGAAGGTCTGGGAGGTCTGGGCCGACCCGCGCAAGCTGGAGCGCTGGTGGGGGCCGCCGACCTGGCCGGCCACCTTCGAGCGGTACGAGTTCGAGCCGGGCGGGCAGGCGCGCTACTACATGACCGGCCCGGACGGGACGAAGGCCCGCGGCTGGTGGACGATCACGGCGATCGAGGCGCCGCACCGGCTGGAGTTCGACGACGGGTTCGCCGACGAGAACTCCGAACCGGTCGATCCCAAGGACGCCACGCACGGGACCGTCACGATCGAGGCGGCTGGTGGACGGACGCGGATGACCACGGTTTCCACGTTCACGAGTGCCGAGCAGCTGGAGCGGATGGCGGAGATGGGCATGGAGGAGGGCATGCGAGAGGCCCAGTCCCAGATCGACAAACTGCTCACCGCCTGACCGCCCGCCCCGCCCCGCGAGGACCACCGTGGGTGGCTTCGTGGGGCGAGGGACGGGAACCGCCTACCTGGGACGCCGGCTGCGGGTAGCGTCGGGGGCGTCCGACGTGCCGGATGGGAGGCGACCGTGATGCCGACGACGGCCGCGAGTCCGGCATGACGCGCGGCTTGCTGGGGCGGTTCGGGTCGGCCGGCGACGGCTTGCCCGCCGATGCCCAGGAGCGGATCGCCGCGCTGACCGCGGCTCTCGCCGAGCGCGACGCCGAGCTGGAACGGCTGCGTGCCGACCGGGACGCCCGGGCGCAGAGCGCGCAGGTCGACCAGGTGCGGCTCAACCAGCGGCTGCGCCGGCGGGCGAAGGAGGCGATCGACAGCACCGCCGCGGTGATCGGCGGGAAGCTGGAGGACGTGGTGCTCCAGGTCGGGGCGGCGCGGGACTCGGCGGCCGCCACCCAGGAGCGGGTGACGATCACGAATGTGGCGGCCGAGGCGCTGGTGCAGCGGGCACACAGCGCGGACGAGGCGGCCACCGCGCTCAACGCCAGCCTGCGGCAGGTCGCCGGGATCGCCAGCGTGATCTCCCGGATCGCGTCGCAGACCCGGCTGCTCGCGCTGAACGCCACCATCGAGGCGGTCCGGGCCGGTGCGGCCGGTAGCGGGTTCGCCGTGGTCGCCGACGAGGTGAAGGGCCTGGCGGACACGACCGCGGACTCGACCGAGCAGATCACGAGCACTGTCGCGGCCCTGGAGGCGGACGTGGCGCAGATGGGCGAGACGCTCAGCGCGATCATCCGGGACGTCGGGGAGATCGAGGACGCGATGCGTCACCTGGGCGGGATCGCGGACCGGCAGAACGACATCGTGACGCAGCTGCACCAGAGCGTGGACGCCACGATGGCGCAGATCGGGGACCTCTCCGACGTCGCGGAACGCTTGGAGCGGCGCAGGCACGATCGCCTTCCGGTACGGGGACAGGTCCTCCTCACCACACCGGAACGGACGATCACGGCACAGGCGGTGGACCTCAGCGCCGACGGAGTGGGCTGCACGACGCCGGGCGGGTCGCCGCTCACGGTCGGTGATGAAATGCGCGCCGAGTTCGCCTTCGACGGCCTCCGGGGCTCCGCCGAGGCGCGGGTGGCCCGCCGCATGGTGCGGGGCGACGGGACCATCGAGCTGGGGCTGGAGTTCCTGGACGTGCCGGACGACCTGCGCGCCGGCATCGAGGACTACCTGGCGAGGCTGGGCGCCAATAGAGCCTGAGGCGGGACTAGGCGCCACTCGATCCTGAGAACGAGCCGTTCTTCGCGAAGTAGGCGTCCATCGTGTCGGTGAGCAGCGCCGCGAACAACTCGCCGCACCCGGCCGGCGCCAGCCGGTTGGCGGTGCCGGCCGCGCTGGACACGTACCCCTCGGACGGGAGCGTGGTGAACGACAGGTCGTCCGGCCGCAGGCCGGAGAGGTCGCGGACCATGCCGGCCAGGTTCATCCCGGAGTCGACCACCAGCGAGCCGGCGATCGCCGCGACGAACTCGTCCATCCTCAGCGGGTTGGCCAGGATGCCCAGCGAGGTGACCTTCTCGGCGAGCGCGCGCAGGTACTGCTGCTGCCGCTTGACCCGGTCGAAGTCGCCGTTCGGCAGGCCGTACCGCTGGCGGACGTAGACCTCGGCCATCCTGCCGTCGAGGTGGTGCCGCCCGGCCCGGAACGTCACGCCGGTCCGCTTGTCCCGGACGGTCTTGGCGACCCGCACGTCGACCCCGCCGACCACGTCGGTGATCCGGCGGACACCGGCGAAGTCGACCCGGACCACGTTGTCGATGGTCAGGCCGGTGAGGTGGCTGACCACCTGCACCATCAGCGGCGCGCCGCCCCACGCGTACGCTGAGTTGATCTTCGTCTTGCCGCCCGCCCACCGTCCGGCGACCGGCGGGATGTAGACGTACGAGTCGCGCGGGATCGACACCACCGAGGCGTTCGACCCGTCACCGTCGACGTGCACCAGCATGATCGTGTCGCTGCGGGACTGCGCGGCCGTCCAGCCCTTGCGGGTGTCCACGCCGAGCACCAGAAAATTCCGAGCATTCTTGGAGAACTCCGGCAGGTCGACGGAGGCCGACGTGGTGGACCTACGGATCCACGACTGGTACTCCGGCGGAGCCGTGATCGGTGGCAGCGCCGCCGCCTCGGCCAGCACGTCGTCCCGGGCGACCAGGTCGTTGAACCGGTACGCGAGCACGCCACTGGTCACCACGACCGGACCGGCGACGAGCGCGAGCAGCGCGCAGAGAACGGTCAGAACCTTCCCCCAGCGGGGCATTCGCCTCCAGCGCGACAAGGGGGCACCTTCCGACGGCGGGCGGAGCGGACATCAGGAAGATCGGCACGATGCCCGGAATCCCTGAGCGTCAGCCCTCCACGCCCGTCGCGTCGTCGGAGCTGCCCACCGGCTTCGACTCCGGTGACCCGCGCTGCCGCAGGTAGATCGAGAGGATCACCATCGAGGCGACGGCGAGCAGCTCGGACTGCCAGTTCTGCAGGGTCCGGTTCCAGAAGTCCGGCTCGGTCAGGTACTGCGCCCAGGTGACCGGTTCCTGCAGGTCGCGCAACTGTTCCTCGTTGAAGGCTGCCGTCCCGGCGATCGACTGGGTCAGCCAGGAGAGCAGGAAGAGCGTACCCATGACCAGGCCCAGGGAATTCGCGAAGAGCGACCCGCGCAGGCCCGGGTAGCGCGCCCAGCGCGGCGAGGAGTCCGTGGCGAACGCGCCGACTTTCTGATCCCGGTCGGACTCCCGGCCCTCGTCGCCGAGCTGCTTGGACTCCGGGGAGCCCTTCTGCACGAGCCAGACCGTCAGGAAGATGTAGAGGAAGAACTGGAGGTACTCGGACTGCCAGTTCTCGGCGACGTCGACGCCGAAGCTGGCCGAGGTCAGGTACCGGCTCAGCGAGATCGGCTCCATCCCGGCCGCGACCTGCTGCTGGTTGTAGTCGGCGTGCCCGGCGAACGCCTGCCCGACCAGCACGATCAGGAAGAGCGACCCGAAGACGAGGCCGAGCGAGTTCTCCCGGAAGAAGCGCCTCATCGGTGCAGCACCCCCAGCGTGGCGAAGTACGCCAGCCCGCCGAGCACCACGATCAGGAGCAGCCAGAACTGGAGGCGCATCATCCCTCCACGACGCAGTCGTAGGGACGGTCACCCTGCGGGGTGCACCCGGCCGCCACCACCCGCCAGCCGCCGGGGAACATGCCCAGGAAGATCGTCTCGTTCCCGAGCCGGACGAGCGCGCGTTGCCCGTACACCTGCGAATCGGTGACCGGCGACGGCGCCGGCAGCGGCTCGCTCAGGACGCCCTCCGCGCAGTCCTCGCCGATCTTCTCCGCCGTGGCGGGAGCGAGGACGCCGCAGGCGGCCGAGCCGTCCCGGTCCGCGACCGCCTGGAGGAAGGACGACGCCACCGAGGCCGCCGCGGCGGACCGGTCGTCGACGGACCCGCACCCTGCCAGCAGAAGCAGACCTATCGGCAGAAGGATCAATCGCACACCCGCAGGGTGCCCGGGTTCAGCGGGGCGGAAACACTCCGGGCATCGCACCGGTGAGGTACCGCTGCACGGTGGGGCCGATCGCCGCCACCACCACCTCGGGCGGCGCCGACGCCAGCGGCTCCACTTTGATCACATAGCGAGCCATCGCCATCCCGACCATCTGGCTGGCGGCGAGGGTGACGCGCAACTGCCCCTCGGCCTCGTCGAGGCCCAGTTTCGGCACGGCCCGGCGCAGGATCTGGGTGAGGATGAACTCGCGGAACAGCTTCGTGGTCCACTCGGTGCCGACCACCGAGCGCAGCAGCGCCACCCCGGCCGCGCCGCGCGGGCCGTCCCAGATCTCCAGGAAGGCCCGGACGAACCGCTCGCCCACCTCGGACCGGTCACCGGCCGCCGCCTCCGCGATCACGTCGAGCGGGTCCATCGGCGAGTTCATCGCCGCCAGGAAGAGCTTGTCCTTGGTGCCGAAGTAGTGGTGCACCAGCGCCGGGTCGACCCCGGCGCCGGTGGCTATCCCCCGGATCGACGCTCCGTCGAATCCCTTCTCGGCGAACGCGGTGCGGGCCGCTCCCAGGATCGCCTCACGGGTGTCCGGGTTTCCGGGACGGCGTCCGGTCCGTCGCACCACGCACAGCCTCCTATCCGGTCCTCCGGCGCAGGGTCGCCGCGCCGAGGATCAGCGCCACCACGATCGCGCCGACCACCACGATGAGATCACGCCACATCGTGGCGGTCGCCTCCGCGTGGGCGCCCACCTCGGTCAGCGCCTCCACCGAGTAGGACAGCGGCAGCACGTTGCTGATCGCCTGCAGCCAGCCGGCCATCTGGTCACGGGCGACGAACAGCCCGCAGAGCAGCAGCTGCGGCGCGGCCACCACCGGCATGAACTGCACGGCCTGGAACTCGGTCCGGGCGAACGCGCTGCACAGCAGCCCGAGGGCGACGCCGAGCACGGCGTTGGCCACGGCGATCAGGATGACCAGGCCGGCGCTTCCGGCGGTCGTCATGCCGAGCGCCCAGTACGCGAACCCGGCCGCGACCGCCGCTTGCAGGGCCGCCGCGAGACCGAACGCGACCCCGTACCCGAAGAGGAGGTCCAATCTGCCGACCGGCGTGGTGAAGAGCCGTTCCAGGGTGCCGTTGGTGCGCTCCCGGAGCATCGCGATGCTGGTGATCAGGAACATCACGATGAACGGGAAGACCCCGAGCATGATCAGGGCGATCCGGTCGAAGGCGCCGGGCCGTCCCTCGTACATGAAGTAGATCAGCGTGATCAGCAGCGTGGGCACCACGATGATCATCGCGATGGTGCGCGGGTCGTGCCGCAGCTGGGTGAGGATCCGCCGGATCGTGCTGAGAAGAATCACGCTGTTTCACCTCCAATTTCGAACAAGAAGCAGACGATCATGAGCTCCCTTCGGTCGCTCATGCCGTCACCTCTTGGTTCTGGATCAGGCGCAGGAACGCCTGGTCGAGATCGTCGGTGCCGGCCGACCGCTTGACCGCGGCCGGGGTGTCGTCGGCGATCAGCACGCCCTGGCGGATCAGCAGCAGCCGGTCGCAGCGGTTCGCCTCGTCCATCACGTGGCTGGAGACGAGCACGGTGGCGCCGTCGGCGGCGAGCCGGCGGAAGTGGTCCCAGAGCTCGTCGCGCAGCACCGGGTCCTGCCCGACGGTGGGCTCGTCGAGAACCAGGACCTCGGGCCGGCTGACGATCGCGCAGGCCAGCGAGGCCCGGCTGCGCTGGCCGCCGGAGAGGTCGGACACGAGTTGACCGGCATGGCTGCCGAGCCCGACCGCTTCGACGGCGGCGTCAGCCTGCTGAACGCCTAGTCGGTATAAACTCGCGAAATACCGGACGTTCTCCCGCACGGTCAGATCGGCGTAGACACTGGGCGCCTGCGTCAGGTACCCGATCCTGCGGCGCAACGGCGCGGAGCCGGCCGGGTGACCCAGCACCGTGACCGTGCCCGCCGCGACGATCTGCACACCGACGATCGCGCGCATCAGCGTCGTCTTGCCGCTGCCGCTCGGCCCGAGCAGCCCGGTGACGCTCCCCCGCGGTATCTCGCAGTCGAACCCGTCGAGCACGACGCGTCTGCCTCGCCTGACCACGAGGCCCCTGACTTCGATCATGCGTGCCTCCCCAGAAACTCATCACCTGATGAGTTTCAAGGTAGACCTCCGGCACGCTGGATCTCAACAGGTGATGAATTCCGACAGCACCGCCTTCACATCGTCGTCGGTGAGCTGCGCGAAGTCGTCGTACCATTGCCCCACCGCGGCGAACCGTTCCGGCGCGGACAGGCAGACCACCTCCGCCTCCGCGCTCAGCGCGTCCCGCGCCGCCGGCGAGCAGACCGGCACCGCCAGGATGATCCGGTCCGCGCCGTGCGCGCGCAGCCAGGAGATCGCGGCCCGGGCCGTCACCCCGGTCGCCAGCCCGTCGTCGATCAGCACCACCGTCCGGCCGCGCACCGCCGGCGCCGGCCGGTCGCCGCGGTAGTCGCGGATCCGCCGCTTCAGCTCCACCCGCTCGGCGGCCAGGGTCGGCGCCATGTCGGCCTCGGTGGCGCCGGCGTGCCGCAGGTTGTCCCGGTCGAAGACCGGCGGGCCGTCCTCGGCGATCGCGCCGACGCCGAACTCCGGATGACCCGGCGCTCCGATCTTGCGGGCCACCACGATCTCCAGACCCGCCTTCAACCGTTTCGCCACCGGCTCGGCGACCGGAAGGCCGCCGCGCGGAAGGCCGAGGATCAGCGGGTGATCCAGCGCTCTTCCGGCAAGGAGATCCGCCAGGGCGATCCCCGCCGCCGTGCGATCCGCGAAAATCATGGCGACACCGGCACTGCCACATGCATCTGGAAGAAGCCGGCCGCCTCCTCGGCGACCTGCTCCAGCGCGCCCGGCTCGGAGAACAGGTGCGTGGCGCCCGCGATCACCCGCAGCTCGGCGCTGATCCGCATGGTGTTGCGGGCCTGCTCGTTGAGCTCGACCACGTTCACGTCCCGCTCGCCGACGATGAGCATCGTCGGCGCGCGCACCTCCAGCAGCGCCGGACCGGCCAGATCCGGGCGGCCGCCACGGGACACGACGGCGCGTACCGCCTCGGGCCGGGCCGCCGCCGCCACCAGGGCCGCTCCCCCGCCCGTGCTCGCGCCGAACAGGCCGAACGACAGCGCGGCCGTCGGCGGATGGTTCCGCGCCCAGTCGATGATGCCGATCACCCGGTCGGCGAGCAGGCCGATGTCGAACCGCAGCAGGCCGGTACGCTCGTCGGCCACCTCCTCCTCCGGCGTCAGCAGATCCGTGAGCAGGGTGGCGAACCCGTACTGGTTCAGTTCCGCCGCCACGATCTGGTTCCGCGGACTGTGGCGGGAGCTACCGCTGCCATGGGCGAAGATGACCAAACCGGCCGGGTGTTCCGGGAGAGTCAGGTCGCCGTCCAGCCGTACCCCGCAGGTGTTGATCCGTTCCTGGGTCTTCCAACTGGTCATGCCTACGGGAGTACCCGTCCGAGCTGCGGATACGCCTCATCTGTTTGCCTCAGCAACGCCCCGCGCGCACCGATCAGGAGAGGGAAGAACGTCCACGGGAGTCGGAGCCGCCATGTCCATTCCCCGATTGAACCGCAGCCAGCCGGCGCCCCCGGTGGCCGGCGCCCGGCCGGTCCGGGCCCGCACCCAGCACGCCCGCGAGGACGCCGCCGCACTGACCGACCGCGACCGGCAGCTGATTCTGCAGGCCACCGGCCAGCGCATCAAGCCCGGCGAGCCGAACGCCGGCTGGATCAACTCGCTCGCCGCGGCGATCGCCGCCGACCGGGCCGCCGGCCGCCTCGCCCCCGGCCAGGAGGTGACCGCCGCCTACCTCAGGGACCTGTCCCGGCGGTACGACCAGGCGGGCGGCCGCAACCCGGTCAGCGGCTATCTGGAACCGGCGCTGCGGCACCTGGAGCAGCAGGGCGGAGGCGGCGGGCGGCTCGACGTGAGCGCCTGACCACCCCCGTGAGGCCAGGCGCCCCGCCCGTCAGGGTGCGCGCTGGGTCCGCTCGACCAGCGCTGCCGCGACATCGCGCAGCTTGCGGTTGCTGTCCTGGGAGACCCGGGTGAGCATGGCGAACGCCTCGTCCGCCGAGCACCGCCGCTCGCCCATGATGATCCCCTTGGCCTGCTCGATCACGGCCCGGCTCTCCATCGCCGCCTGCATGTGCTGCGCCAGGCTCGCGGCGCTGTCGTAGAGGTGGGCGTTCGCGAGCGCCACCGCCGCGTACCGGACGAATGTCCCGGTCTGCGTCACGCCGTCGTCGCCGAACCCGTGCGGGCGCTCGCCGTACAGGGTGAGCGCGCCGCTCATGCGCTCGCCGATCGGCAGGCCGGCCGAGAGGACGCTGCCGAACCCGGCCTCGGCGGCGAGCCTCGGCCAGCCGTCCCAGCGCTCGTCGTTCGCGGCGTCCAGGATCGCGACGGTGGTCCGGTTCCGCGCGGCGTCCAGACCGGGCCCGGCGGCCCGCGCGTACTGGTGCTCGTCCAGCACCAGCACCGCCCGGTCGGTGTGCGCCGCGGTGTACGCGTCCCCGTCGCGGATCATGGTGATCGACACCTGGCCGGCGCCGGGCAGGGTTCGCCGGGCGAGGTCCGCGACCTGGTGCAGGACACCATCGAGGTCGGTCTCACCCAGCTTGATGCGGCCGAGCTCAGCGAAGATGCGGCCGATCTCCGCGAAGGTGGTGGCGGAATCGGTCGGGTCGTGCGCCTTCAACGTCAGAGGATCCCCGCAGCGGTGCGCGATCCGCCGTCAGCGGTTCGCGTTGGTAACGGTGTCGCTGCCCGGAGGACCACACGATCCCCGGACCCGCGCCGCTGCTTGACGCCGGAAGGCCTTCGTCGATGAACGACTCGGGCCGCAGGAGCCAGATAATACCCAACGGGTTATCTCCGCGCTCATCCGGGAAATCTCCCGTCCCGGGGTACTCGCCTGACCGAAACTCGATGCTATGCCGCCCGAGCGCGCCGACCCGACCGCAGCCCTGCACGAGCTGGGCCGGATCGCGCTGAGCGACACCGACCTCGAGGGCGTCCTCGACCAGGTGGCGACCCTCGCGAAACGGGCCGTGCCGGGCGCGTTCGAGGTGTCCCTGACGCTGATCCGCTCCCCCGGCCCGCGCACCGTGGCGTGCACCGGCGACGCCGCCCTCTGGATCGACAAATGGCAGTACGAGAACGACAGCGGCCCCTGCCTCGCCGCCGCCATCGCCCGGACCACGCTGCTCGTCGACGACGTCCGCGCCGAACACCGCTGGCCCGGCTGGCAGCACCACGCCGGCTCGGTCGGCGTGCACAGCGTCCTCTCGGTTGGCCTGCCCATCCACGAGACGGTGACCGGCGCGCTCAACATCTACGCCACCACCGCGCGCGCGTTCGGCGCGGACTCGCTGCTGCTGGCCGAGACGTTCGCCGGTTACGCCGCGGTCTGCCTGGCGAACGCCTGCCTCTACGACACGACGGCCGCCCTGGCCCGCCAGATGCAGCTGGCGCTGGCGAGCCGAGCCGTGATCGAGCAGGCCAAGGGCATCATCATGAGCCAGCGCCGGTGCACCGCCGACGAGGCCTTCACCATCCTCGCCAAGGCCTCCCAGACCGCCAACCGCAAACTCCGCGACGTCGCCGCCACCCTCGTGGAACAAGCTTCCCGCCCCTAGATTTCCCCCATCGGGTACGCGCTGATCCGCCCCCGACCGCACCACACCCGTCCCACCGCGTCCGCGACGAGACCTGGCTGCCACGCGAGGCCGCGGGGCCCCCATCCGGCCGAGATCAATCCCACCGCTACGCGTCCCCGATCCAGCCGCGTCAGCGACGGCTCGTGGGGGTCGCCAGCCGTAGCCGACGCAGCTTCCCGGGGCGTCTTGGGTGCGTGGAGTACGGCTCGGACACGCGAGCCGTAGCCCACGCAGCTTCCCGGAACGCTTTACCTGCATGGAGTACGGCTCGGACACGCGAGCCGTAGTCCACGCAGGCACGCGGGGCGGCGCTTTACCTGCGTGGGCTACGGCTCGGCGGTGGCCGGCTCCCGGGGGACGGGCTGGCGACGGGGCCGGTGGGGGCCGGCTCCCGGGGTGCCGGGGTGGGGCGGGGGACGAGCAGGAGGCCGGGGGTCAGGACTTGCGGAGGCGGACGGCTACCGTGTCGTTCTGCTGGACCAGTTCGGCGTGGTAGCCCGGCGTGGTCACGACGACCCCGGCGAAGCGGCCGCGGATCTTGCGGGCCTTCAGGACCGGGACGGCCTTGTCGCTGTCGTACTTCTTCGGCTCGGTGACGGCGATCTCCAGGACGGTCCGCGCGCCGATCACGGCCTCCTCGTGCACGGTCAGCGGGGGCGCGCCGTGCGGGCGGACCGTCGCGGCGAGGGTGCCGGCGCTGAGCCTCAGCTCGCCGCCGATGTGGACCTTCTCGGTGTCCAGGCGCAGCGTGCCGCCGGTGACCGTGACGGAGCCCGATCCGAGGGCGTTCTTCGCGGCCGCGATCAGGGTGCCCTGCGCCACGGTGGTGCCGCCGGAGTACTCGTTGTCGCCGGCCAGGGTCAGCGCGCCGGTGCCCAGCTTGATCAGGCCGCCGCGGCCCTCGATGTCGTTGCGCCAGGTGTCGGCGGCCGCGAACCCGCCGGCGGCGGCGTCCAGGCTGACCGCGACCGTGGAGTCGAACGCGCCGTACCCGTCGGCCGCGGTGAACAGGTCGAGCCGGCCCCACTGCTCGCCGCCGTCCAGCAGCGGATTGCCGGCGGCCAGGCCGGTGGTGCGCAGGACCTCACGGCGCTGCGCGGCGTCCAGGTACGGCAGACGCGTCTCGAGCAGCACCTCGGCGCCCTTCGGCACGACGAAGGCGGCACGGTTGCGGGTGCGGGGCAGCCCGTAGGTCTGCTTCGGCGTGACGATGGCGGCGTTGCGAGCGCGATCGCCGTACCCGTCGGAACCGGCTCCGGAGTGAGCGAAGCCGTAGACGTCCGTACCCACCCGGGCCTGGAAATAGGCGAGCGCCTGGGCGCGCGCTTCGGCCTTGAGGGTCGCGTTGGCCGCGTCGCCGAGGATCGCCGCGGCCAGCGCGGTGCCGAGGATGCGACCGCCGATCACGTCGACCGGGGAGTGCATGCCGGCGATGATCCGCGTCTCGGCCAGGTCGTAGGCCGCCGTGATCATCTCCTGGAAGCGCTCCGGGACGGCGTAGGCCAGCGCGATCGACGCGAGGTAGAGCGCGTTGGTGTGGCCGCTGACGTAGCCGCCGTCCTCGGCCGGGCTGGTGCTGCGCTGGCGGAGCAGCTGCGGGACCACGACGGTGTCCGCGTCGTAGACCGGGTAGCCGAGCGCGTCGACCTCGCCGGTCGGCACGACCTGGCTGCCGGCGGTCAGCCGCCACGGGCGCGGGTACTGGTAGGCGGACTTCGCCGGGTTGCCGGAGGAGTAGTTGCCGCGCAGCGTGTTGACCAGCGTGACGACCTTGCCGAGCGCGGAGCTGGTGGAGCCGGCGCCGATCGCCGAACCCGCCGGGGCCCCGGCCGGAACCGCGTCGCTGACAGTGGTCGCGGGGGTGGTGGCAGGCGCCGCGGTGATGCTGGTGACGGCGAGCGCGCCGGCCTTGTAGACGTCGGCGAGCGGGCCGAGTCCGGCGATCACCGAGTAGCTCTGGTGCTGGCGGTCCACGACGAACGCGCGGGCGGCCTCGGCGTCGGTGCGCTCGTGCGTGGTCTTCACGCAGTAGCGGACGTTGGCGCGCAGGAACGCCTCGTCGAGCACCGTACCGGTGTTCCAGGCCGTGCCGGTGGACCAGACCTGCGTCATGCCGGACAGGATGCGGACCGCGGCGTTGGTCTCGGCGGTCAGGTTCGCCGTGATGTTCGTCCGGTAGCTGTCGACGAACGCGGGGAGGGCTTTCTCAGCCGCGACGCCGGCGGAGGAGAGCAGGTGCGGTCCGGCGATCAGACCGGCGGTTCCGGCGGCCGAGGCGCGCAGCAGAGTGCGGCGGCTGAGGTTCATGTGGGTGGCTCCGAGGGCGTACGGGCAAGATCGCGCTCAGCTTTCGGGTGCCCGGCGAAGATCATCCCAACTCCCCGTGTTGTGAACGTGAACAACGGAGAAAACGGCTGATCGGCTCGGTTCCGTAACTCGACGGACGTCGATCCGTGTCCGGGGTCCGGGCCGGCGGTTCCGCGGGCCAGCTCTCCTCAGGTGGACCGCGACAGGCCACCGGCGGCGAACCTACGGTCTACAGACGTGGACCCCTTACTCGCCGGCGACCTCGCCGCCTTCCCCGAACTGTTGCAGGCGACCCGCGACTACGCGACACGCCTTCTCGCCGGACTCGGGGAGCGGCCGGTCGCCCGTACCCCCGAATCACCGAGCCCGGCCACCCTCCCGGCGGAAGGGATCGGCGCGGCCGGCGCACTGGATCTGTTCGACAGGCGCTGGGCGCCCGGGTTCTCGGCGAGCGCCGGACCCCGCTACCTCGGCTTCGTCACCGGCGGCGCGACACCCGCCGCGCTCGCCGGCGACTGGCTGACCGGCGCCCTCGACCAGAACGGCTCCAACCGGTCCGGCTCGAGCGCCGCCGATCTGGAGGACGAGACCGCCGGGTGGCTGCGCGACATGTTCGGGCTCGGCGACGCCTTCTCCGGCGCGTTCGTCTCCGGCGCCACCATGTCGAACTTCGTCGGCCTCGCGATCGCCCGGGAATGGCTCGGCGAGCAGCTCGGGGTGAGCGTCGCGCAGCAGGGCGTGGGCGCGCTCGGCGAGGTGACGGTCCTCTCCGGCACGCCGCACTCCAGCATCGTGAAAGCGCTGGCCATGCTCGGCATCGGCCGCGACGCGCTGCGGCTGGTGCCGGCGCTGCCCGGCCGGGAGGCGGTCGACGTGGCGGCGCTCTCCGACGCGTTGCGTGACCTCGGCGGGCGGCCGGCGATCGTGGTGGCCAACGCCGGGACGGTCAACACCGTGGACTTCGACGACCTGCGGGCGATCGCCGCGCTCCGGGCGACACACCCGTTCTGGCTGCACACCGATGCCGCGTTCGGCGCGTTCGCGGCCCTGTCACCGGACCACGCGCACCTGGTCGACGGCCTGGGCTCGTCCGACTCGGTCGGCATCGACCTGCACAAGTGGCTCAACGTGCCGTACGACTCGGCGGTACAGTTCACCCGCCGCCGCGACCTGCAGGTCCGGGTCTTCCAGAACGCGGCGTCCTACCTCGGCGAGCCCGGCCCGCGCCCGGACCACGTGCACCTCACCCCGGAGAACTCGCGGCGCCTGCGCGCCCTCGCTGCCTGGTTCGCCCTCATCGCGTACGGCACCGCCGGTCACCGGGAGATCGTCCAGCGCGACATCTCCGCGGCACACCGGCTGGGCGCGCGGCTGGCGGCTCTGCCGGGGGTCCGGCTCCTTGCCCCGGTACGGTTGAACGTCGTCTGCTTCACCTTCCCGGGGGACGTGTCCCGTGCCGTGCAGGCGATCGCGGACTCGGGTGAGGCGTTCCTGACCCCGACTGTCTATCGGGGGGTGCCGGCGTTGCGGGCGGCGTTCAGCAACTGGCGAACCACGGACGCCGACGTGGACCGGGTCGTCGAGGTCCTCCGCAAGCACCTCACGTGAAGCACGCAGCGCGCCCGTGCGTGCCGCCCAGCCGTAGCTCAGCCCTGTGATCAAGCAGGGGTAGCCGTCCCTGGCTACGGCTCGCACCGCCCCCGCACCGCCCGGCCGTAGCCCACACATGTCACACGCCGCCCTAACGTGCGTGGACTACGGCTCGCCCCACCGAGCCGTAGCCAGCGCAGGAAAAACGGCCCGGACACCTGCCCCCGCTACGGCTCGCGCCACCCAGCCGTAGCCAGCGCAGCAAAAACGACCCCGACACCTGGCTGCGCTACGGCTCGCGCTGCGCGGCCGTAGCGCAGGCATGTCAGACGCTGTGACTACCCGCGTGGGCTACGGCTCGGGACCGGGTCGCGGGGGCCGTGCGTGGGCAGCGTCGCGAAAGGCGCCGGGCGGCCGTGCGCCGCGCCTGGGTCGCGTGGACTCTCGGGGACGGGGCTGGTGCGGTTGGGGGCGGCGTTCATGCGTACCGGATGGGGGTTGTCGTTCGGCTCAACTCGATCAGGACCGGGTGGCTGGGGTCGGCGTCGGTGATGATGCCGCTGACGTCGGATGCCGGTAGCACCTCGAACGGGGACGCGGCGCCGATCTTCTCGCTGCTCGCCAGGACGAACGTGTCGGCGGCGCGGGAGGCGAGGGTGCGTTTCATGGCGGCCTCGTCGGCGTCGCCGGTGGTCAGGCCGGCCTCGTGGTGGACGCCGGTGACGCCGAGCAGGAAGAGGTCCGCGGTGATCCGCCGGGCGGCCTCGGCGGTCGCCGCGCCGGAGGTGACGGCGGAGTGTTTGAAGAGGCGGCCGCCGAGGACGTAGACCTCCACGGAGGGGTGGCTGACCAGCGCGGCGGCCACCGTCGGGCTGTGCGTGACGATGGTGGCCGTCAGGTCGCGGGGCAGCGCGGCGGTGACGGCGAGCGCTGTCGTGCCGCCGTCGAGCAGGACCGTGGCGCCGGGGCGGATCAGCGTGACGGCGGCCCGGGCGACCCGTTCCTTGCTGGACGCGGCGACGGTGGTCCTGGTCGCGTAGTCGGCGGCAGCCGGCGAGATCGGCAGCGCGCCGCCGTAGACCCGCTGGCAGAGACCCGCCGCCGCCATCTCGCGCAGGTCGCGCCGGATGCTGTCCTCGGCGATGCCCAGCTCGGCGGCCGCGTCTTTCGCCACGAGTTTGCCGTCGGCCTGCAGCCGGGCCAGCAGGTAGTCGCGTCGTTCCGCCGCCAGCATCCGTGTTTCTCCTCATTGTTGTCGACTGTTGCGCGTTTTGACTGTACGTTTCTCCGCGTGACGAAGCCAACTGTCTCCTACGAGCTCCCCGAGATCCCGGCATGACCGCCGAGATCGACACCCCTGACGCCCGTGGCCGCACCAGGCTCGACCGGGCCGGACGGGACCTGACCGGCAACCCGGACGTGGTGGTCCGCGACGTCGAGCTGCTTGCCACGGCGTGGCACGTGCTGCGCCGGACCACGTACGACTACCGCCGCCGGGACGGAACGTGGAGCCGGGAGCAGCGGGAGACGTACGACCGGGGCGACGGCGCGTGCGTGCTGCTCTACGACCCGCAGCGGCGGACCGTGCTGCTGACCCGGCAGTTCCGCTACCCGGTCTACGTGAACGGCCACCCGGACGGCATGTTCGTCGAGGCGGCGGCCGGCCTGCTCGACGGCGACGACCCGGCCGCGGCGATCCGGCGGGAGGCGAGCGAGGAGCTCGGCGTCGAGGTCGGTGAGCTGGAGCCGGTGTTCGCGGTGTGGATGAGCCCGGGGTCGGTGACCGAGCGGGTGCACTGTTTCGCGGCGCCGTACAGCGCGGCGTCGCGGGTCGGCGCCGGCGGCGGGCTGGCCGAGGACGGTGAGGACATCGAGGTGGTGGAGCTGCCGTTCGACAAGGCCCTCGATCAGATCGCGACCGGGGAGATCGCGGACGCCAAGACGATCATGTTGGTGCAGTGGGCGGCGCTGCGCGGGCTCTTGACATCGACGTGAGTCGACCATTGGATGTTACCGGGAGGTAACGCCATGATCGGTCGTGTCCTGCTCGCCCTCGCACTGCTCGTCCCCGCCGCACCCGCGCACGCGGCGGCGCCCAACACCGCCGCACCCGCGCAGGCGGCGGCCCCGCCGTGCGACCCACCCACGCCGGGGCAGCCCGGATACCTGGTCGCCGACCCGGACTGCGAGCTGGACGGGACGCCGTTCACGGCCCTGCCCGGCGCTCAGGTGTGGACCGGCGTCCGGGACGGCGCTGCCTACCGGATCGAGAAGCCGCAGCACTGGAACGGGCGGCTCGTGGTCTACGCCCACGGCTACCGGGGCAACGGCACCACGGTGTTCGTCGACAACCCGGCGCTGCGCGCGCACTACATCGAGCGCGGCTTCGCCTGGGCGGCCTCCAGTTACGCGACGAACGGCTACGACGTGACGCAGGGCGTGACCGACACCCGCGCGCTCATCGACGTGTTCCGGCAGGCCACCGGCACCGCGGCGCGGAAGGTCTACATCACCGGCGCGTCGATGGGCGGGCACGTCACGGCGGTCGCGATCGAGAAGTACCCGCGCACGTTCGCCGGAGCGATGCCGACGTGCGGGGTGCTCGGCGACGTCGAGCTCTTCGACTACTTCCTGGACACCACCGTCACGGCCGCCGCGCTCGCCGACGTGGACGTCGACTTCCCGGCCACCGCCGCGTTCGGCGAGCAACTCGGTCGGATCGTCGCGGCGCTGGGGGTGCGAACAGGTCTCACCGAGGCCGGGCGCACCTGGTCGGGAGTGGTCGAGCGGCGCAGCGGCGGTGAGCGGCCGGGGTTCGACGCGGCGCTCGCCTACTGGAACGCCGCGTCGCAGGGCGGGGCGCCGTTCCTGTTCAGCTTCTACCCGAGCCTGACCGCCGGCAGCGTCGACAACAAGCGCACCCTCTACCGGTCGACCGACGCCCGCCGGCTCAGCCCGGCGGAGTGGCGGCTCAACGCCGAGGTCCTGCGGGTGCGCCGGACCACCACCGAGGACGTCCCGGTGATCGCCGGCAAGCCGCGCGTCCCGGTCCTGTCGCTGCACGGGATCGGCGACCTGTTCGTCCCGTTCTCGATGGAGCAGTACTACGCCCGCGAGTCCGGCGGCCGCAACTTCGTCTCGCGGGCCATCCGGGACATCACGCACTGCGGCTTCACCCAGCCGGAACTGAAGCAGGGCTTCGACGATCTGGTGCGCTGGGTGGAGACCGGCCGCCGCCCCGCGGGCGACGCGATCCTGGACCGGCGCAAGGTGGCGGAGGCGACGTTCGGTTGTCGGTTCACCATTGGGGTACGGGGTAACTACTCCCCCTGCCCCGCCTAGCGGTCTCGCGGTCATCGCGTGTGGAGTTCCGGTGCGGTCCGCACCTCGACTCCACACGCAGCCGAGCTGGCGCGCGAGCGTGTGGAGTTCGGGTGCGATCCGCACCTCGCTTCCACACGCAGCCGAGCTGGCGCGCGAGCGTGTGAAGTTCGGGTGCGATCCGCACCTCGATTCCACACGCAACCGAGCTGGCGCGCGAGCGTGTGAAGTTCGGGTGCGATCCGCACCTCGATTCCACACGCAACCGAGCTGGCGCGCGAGCGTGTGAAGTTCGGGTCCGATCCGCACCTCGACTCCACACGCAACCGAGCTGACGCGCGAGCGTGTGAAGTTCCGGTCCGATCCGCACCTCGACTCCACACGCAACCGAGCTGGCGCGCGAGCGTGTGAAGTTCGGGTCCGATCCGCACCTCGATTCCACACGCAGCCGAATTGGCGCGCGAGCGTGTGGAGTTCGGGTCAGCGAGCCGTAGCTGAGAGCGGCATCGATGGCGATGTCGAACCCGCCAACCGGGGTCCCGCCGATTGGCGAGTGGCAGCGATACACCGGCCCGTCGTGCGCCAGGCCGAACTCAAGGTCAACTTGAGCTGGGCGGCATGGCGCGCTTGAGCCGTAGCTGAGGCTAAGCCGGCTTGATCACCGTGCTCGGCTACGGCCGGGTGGGGCGCAATGTCACCCGGCTTAAGTGGATCTTGGAGTCGGCGCTGGTGAGCGGCGGGTCCGGGTGATGCGGCTGTCCCTCGCAGCTGCCCGCCCCTCGCAGCCGCCCGCTGCTCGGTGTGCCCGGGATCGGCGGACCGGCCACCCTCGGATCGTCACCTGGCGTGCCGGCATCCGGGGTAAAGCCGGCGCTTTTCGGAAAGCCGCGGACGTGGGAGGCCCCGCAGAATGCCGCACACCCCGTAGTGCTCCCCGTGGACAGTCACCCATCGTGACGGGGGGTGGGCTCGATGAGCCGTCCGGACGCAGACGCGGCGAACCGTGCACCCGGCGGGCGAAACTGCGGGCGACAAGGGATGAGGCGACCTGGCGATCTGACGACCGGACGGACCCGGCGCGCGGGGCGGACCGGTCGACCCTCGCCAACGCGGGGACTGGACGGAGGGGTGAGCTTGCGGGCGCGGCACAGAGGGGTGAGCTTGCGGGGGCGGGACGGAGGGGTGAGCTTGCGGGGGCGCCGGGGCCGGCGGCTTCGGGCGCCGGCGGAAGGGGCGTCAGGGGTGGCGTGGGTGGGACTGGTTTGGGTGCGGCTGGGGACTGGTTGGCGCGTACCCGGAAAGGGTCATTCTGTTGACACTGACTCGCCCAGGATCTCGCGGAACGCCCGTGCCGCCGGCGACGCCGCGCCGGCCAGACGCTGGGCCGTGAAGATCGTGCGCCGGGGGCGCTCATCGAGCTCCAGGAGCCGGCACGAGGTGGGGCGCCCGGCCCACACCAGGTCCGGGATGAGCGCCACCGCGTTGCCCGACTCGACCAGCCGCATGTGCGCCTGCAGGTCGGCCGTCTCGTAGCGGACGTCCGGCTCGAACCCGGCCCGCCGGCACACCTGCTCGGCGTAGTGCCGGGACGCGGCGCCGCGCGGCTCCATCACCCACGGCATGTGGCGGGCCGCCGCCAGCGAGCCGACCGGGCGCAGGGAGACGTCCTCCGCGGGCAGCGCCAGCCGGATCGCGTCGGTGGTCAGATCACGCCGATCCAGCCCGGGATGGTGCGGAGCGGCGTGTGCCGGGTATTGCTCAGCGATGACCATGTCGAAGTCGCGCGCCCAGGTCTCGCGCAGCGCCTCCTCGGGTTCACGCTGGACCATCTCGACCCGGACGTCCGGGAACCGCGCCGCCATGGCGCGCAGCGTGGCCGGCATGAACGCGAGCGCCGCCGACTGGAAGACCGCGACCCGGACCCGCCCGGTGACCCGGGTGGCGGCGGCCTGCAGCCCGGCCTCGGCACGCTCCAGGGTGTCCAGGATCTCGCCGACCGACGCGACCAGGACCTCGGCCTGCGGGGTGAGCCGAACCCCGCGGCCGGCCTTGCGCAGCAGCTGGGTGCCGGTCTCCTTCTCCAGGAGGCTGAGCTGCTGGGACACCGCGGACGGGGTGAAGTTGAGCGCCTCGGCGACCGCCGCGATCGTGCCGCGGACGGCGAGCTCGCGGAGCAGGATCAGTCGTCGGATCTCGAGCACGGTCCACAGATTAGCTGAACTTAAGAGTACCGCTCACAAAGCGTCGCTTTTCCTAACCGGATCCCCCGGCCCACACTGTTGCCGAAACCGGAAGGAGCTTCCCGATGTCTGAGATCGCCGAAGAGACGATCGCCCTGGTACGGCGCTGGCTGCGCGAGGCGGCGGACGTTCCCGTCGGCGGATCCGCGAAGCAGCTCGCCGGAGTGCTGCGCGACCCGAAAGGGCTCGCGTTCACTGTCGGCTTCGTCGATGGTGTGATCCGCCCGGAGGACACCCGGGTCAGCGCCCGCGCGCTGCGTTCGCTGTCGGCCGACATCCCGGCGTTCCTTCCGCTGCACCTGCGGGCCGCCGTCCGCGCCGGTGGCTTCTTCGCGCCGCTGATGCCCGGCGTGGTCGTCCCGATCGCCCGCCGCGCCCTGCGTCACATGGTCGGCCACCTGATCGTCGACGCGACCGACGCCCGCCTCGGCAAGGCCATCGCCCGGATCAAGAAGCGCAACGTCCGGCTCAACGTCAACCTGCTCGGTGAGGCCGTCCTCGGCCGCGGCGAGGCCGCGCAGCGCCTGAAGAGCACCGAGCGCCTGCTCGCCCGCCCGGACGTCGACTACGTGTCGATCAAGGTGTCGTCGACCGTCGCCCCGCACAACCCGTGGGCCTTCGAGGAGTCCGTCGCGGACATCGTGGACGAGCTGACCCCGCTCTTCACGCTCGCCGCCGAGACCGGCAAGTTCGTGAACCTGGACATGGAGGAGTACAAGGACCTCGATCTCACGATCGCGGTCTTCACCCAGCTCCTCGACCGGCCCGAGCTGCTCAAGCTGGAAGCCGGCATCGTGCTGCAGGCGTACCTGCCGGACGCGCTGGACGCGATGATGCGGCTGCAGACCTGGTCCGCCGCCCGCCGCGAGCGTGGCGGCGCCGGGATCAAGGTGCGCCTGGTCAAGGGCGCGAACCTGCCGATGGAACGGGTCGAGGCGGAACTGCACGGCTGGCCGGTCGCGACCTGCGACAGCAAGCAGGCCACCGACACCAACTACAAGCGGGTCCTCGACTACGCGCTGCACCCGGACCGGATCGGCAACGTCCGGCTCGGCGTGGCGGGTCACAACCTCTTCGACGTCGCGTACGCCTGGGTTCTGGCCGGCAAGCGCGGCGTCCGCGCCGGCATCGAGTTCGAGATGCTGCTCGGCATGGCCGAGGGCCAGGCCGAGGCGGTCCGGCGCGAGGTGGGCGGGTTGTTGCTCTACACCCCGGTGGTACGGCCGGAGCAGTTCGACGTGGCGATCGCCTACCTCATTCGTCGTCTCGAGGAGGGCGCCAGCTCGGACAACTTCATGTCCGCGGTCTTCGAGCTGCACTCCTCGGCCGAGCTCTTCGCCCGTGAGGAGCAGCGGTTCCTCGCGTCCCTCGCCGACCTGGACTCCGCGGCGCCGCAGCCGAACCGGGTCGCCGACCGCTACGCCGCGGTCCCCCGCTCCGAGCCGGGCCGGTTCGTCAACACCCCGGACACCGACCCGGCCGTGGCCGTCAACCGCTCCCGGTTCCGCGAGATCCTGGCCCGCTCGGCCGACTCGCAGCTCGGCCTCTCCCTCGTGAAGATCCACTCGCAGCACGAGCTGGACGCCGCCATGGAGAAGGCCGCCGCCGCGTCCTGGGGCGGCGCCGACCGCCGGACCGTGCTGCACCGGATCGGCGAAGCACTGGAAGCCCACCGCGACATGTTCCTCGAGGTGATGGCCGCCGAGGCCGGCAAGACCGCCGACCAGGCCGACCCGGAGATCTCCGAGGCCGTCGACTTCGCGCACTACTACGCCGAGCTCGCCGCCGGGCTGGCCGGGACCGACGGCGCCCGCCCGGTGCCGGCCCGGCTCACCCTGGTCACGCCGCCGTGGAACTTCCCGGTCGCGATCCCGGCCGGTTCGGTGCTCGCCGCCCTGGCCGCCGGCTCGTCGGTGGTGCTCAAGCCGGCCGGACCGGCGGAACGCTGCGGCACCGTGCTCGCCGGCGTCATCCGCGACGCCCTCGGCGCGGCCGGCGCCGACCCCGACCTGGTCACCCTGCTCCAGGTCGAGGAGAACGAGCTGGGCCGTGAGCTGATCGCGCACCCGCTCGTGGACCGGGTCGTCCTCACCGGCGCGTACGAGACCGCCGAGCTGTTCCGGTCGTTCCGCACGGACCTGCCGCTGCTCGCCGAGACCAGCGGCAAGAACGCCATCATCGTGACGCCCAGCGCCGACCTGGACCTGGCCGTCAAGGACGTGGTGTCGTCCGCGTTCGGTCACGCCGGCCAGAAGTGCTCGGCCGCCTCGCTGGTGATCCTCGTCGGCAGCGTCGCCCACTCCGATCGGTTCCGGACGCAGCTGCTCGACGCGGTGTCCTCGCTCGACGTCGGCTACCCGGCCGACCCGCGCAGCCAGGTCGGCCCGCTGGTCGAGCCGGCCGCCGGCAAGCTGCTGGACGGGCTGACCACGCTCGGTCAGGGCGAGAAGTGGCTGCTCGAGCCCCGCGCGCTCGACGACTCGGGCAAGCTGTGGAGCCCGGGCGTCCGCGACGGCGTGCGGCGCGGGTCGGCCTACCACCGCACCGAGTACTTCGGACCGATCCTCGGCATCATGACCGCGGACACCCTGGACGAGGCGATCGACCTGGTCAACGAGGTGGACTTCGGCCTCACGTCGGGCCTGCACTCGCTCGACGGCGACGAGATCCGCACCTGGCTGGACCGGGTGCAGGCCGGCAACCTGTACGTGAACCGCGGCATCACCGGCGCGATCGTCCGCCGCCAGCCGTTCGGCGGCTGGAAGCGCTCGGCGGTCGGCCCCGGCACCAAGGCCGGCGGCCCGAACTACCTGACCGGCCTCACCGGCTGGGAGTCCCGCCCGTCGGCCGCCACCGCCCCGATCACCGACCTGGGGGTGCGCACGCTGCTCTCCGCCGCGTCGGCCTTCCTGCCGGAGCCCGATGCCGCCCGGGTGGAACGCGCCGCCCGCAGCGACGCCGCGTTCCCGCTCGCGGCGAGCGACGTCTCCGCGCTGGAGGCCGAGCGCAACGTGCTCCGCTATCTGCCCACCCCGGTCACCGTCCGGCTCGCCGCCGACGGTTCCCTCACCGACCTGGTACGGGTCCTGGCCGCCGGCACCCTCGCCGGTTCGCTCGCCGGCTCCCCCGGCACGTCCTGGCTGCGGATCTCGACGGCCCAGCCGCTGCCGGCCGAACTGGCCGCCCGCTTCCCGGACGCGGTGGTGGAGGACGACGGCACGTTCGCCGCAGGTCTCGGCGCCGGCCGGGTCCGCCTGATCAGCGGCTCCCCGGCCGCCGGCAGCGCCCTGATGGCCGCCACCGGCGGACGCCCCGACCTGGCGATCTGGTCCGGCCCGGTGACCGAATCCGGTCAGGTGGAGCTGCTGCCGTTCCTGCACGAGCAGGCGGTCAGCATCACGGCACACCGCTTCGGCAACCCGCTCGCGCTGGCGGCCGAGGTTTTGTGACGGTCGTGGTGAGCGCTGACCCGGTGGGCTAAGACCGGGCGGGTTGGCACTGGTTTCGGCTGGGGTCCCGCAACGGCGATGACGCGCCCCCGGGGACGATGCCGCGTCCGGGAGCGCTGACGACCAGCTGGTCCAGCCGGTCCAGCCGGTCCATCCAGCCGGTCCAGCTGGTCCAGCTGGTCGTGAGTGCTGTGCTCGGCTGGTGTGGATCGTGGAAGGGCGTGGTCCGGCTGGCACTCGGTGCTGTCCCGCAGGGGCGGCGAGAACACTGACCGCCAGCCGAGCACGACTAGCTGGTCACCAGTGCTGCCAGACGCCTGTTTCAAGAGCACTGCGCGCCAGCCCGCCCGCACCACTCCACGATCGACAACCGGGCGGCGCGGCCTCACGTCGTAGTTAGTAGGAGCTACGGCCCGGCAACGCCAGCCGTAGGCGAGAGCGGCTACCCAAGCCTTGGAGTCAATCAGTGGTTGCAACACTCGATTGATCAGGGGTTTTGATGGGGAAGATGGTGCCTCGTGGGGTGCAGGTGCGGTTCTGGGAGCAG